>NZ_FKKY02000023.1:0-87820 GCF_900079845.1 Aeromonas sp. EERV15
ACAACCCGCTTTTGCTGCGCTCTGAACATCCAGTCGGCCCCTAATTTGGGATTGAGGTCTATATCGACTTCATCCTCATAAAACACCGGATTATCGGCATCACAGCGGGCCAGCGCAGCGTCGATATTCGCCATTTTCTCCTGATAAGCCGGGTCTTTTATCCGCAAGGTCGGCACGGGCCTGCGCCAGACAATACCCATACGAGGTAACCATCGACGAAGTGTGGAGGCGGCCACATTGAGCCCTGTTAACCGATTGATTTTGATAGCCAATAGTTCGGTACACCAGCGGCTGCGCTGATAACCAAAATCTTGCGGAGAAAACTGCATGAGCAGCACCAGTAAGGTGACCATCTTGGCGATAGGTAAAACTGGGGCACGGCCTGCCGGTAAGGCTTCTAGCGCATCGATGCCTTCATCTCGATACCACCGAAGCCAACGACCGATGGTCGAGCGCGCAGCGCCGGTAAGGTGATGAACATCGGTGATCGTGCGTCCTTCATGTAGCAGCAAGATGGCCATCAAGCGACGAGCATGTCCTTTATCACGTGTGGCATGGATGATTTTGTGAATACGGCGCCGTTGTGACCGTGGCAGGGGTGGTAGGATAGGCATCAACTCAGTCCTTTGGGTGTGGCTTGTTTTGTTTGGCGACTAATGAGATCGCACAAACTGGACTGAGTTCCCTTCCTCCAGTGATCTACTATTCGGAACAGCTATTTAGTAAATAAGTCCCCATACACTATGCGAGGCGCATAGTGTATGGGGGTGTTCTAAAAAGTTGTCTATTTTTGTCTCTTAATGAAGAAAATCAAGCTAGGTTAGTTTTTCAAGTTTTTTAGTCCAAGGGGTTGTCTGGCTGAGTTTTTGACTTGGCAGAATTGTGACAATAAAGACAGTTATGTAATTATTTCTATGTAAAAACTTGGTTTTATTTCCACGCAAATACATTCATGATACTCTAATTTAATTGTGTAGTAAGCATGTAATGGTTTGTGGAGTATTCAATGGGTGTTTTTAAAGTAAAAAGAATAGAATTGCAAAATGTAAAGTCTTTTGATGGTAAAGTATCGTGTGAGCTCAATGATAGTGCCACAGTAATATCATTTTCTGGGCGAAATGGCTCAGGTAAATCTACTCTATTGAAAGCAGCTTATTTGGTTCAGAAAGGTTTCTTTTCGGTAAGTCTTGGCGAGAATCATAAGCGGATGTTTAATCAAGACGCAGAGCGTTTTTTGAACGCCGATGATTCATTTGTTAAAGTCACTATTGATGTGGCGGGTGAAGATGTTTCCGTTGAAGTAATAAAGAAAGGCGATGAGATATTAGTAGAATGTAGTGATCGAGATGTATTGACTACGCATTGGAATATTTTTGAGCCAAAAAACATATTTTTGTATGTTGATGCAAGTAAGGGTTTTTCAGAAGAAACTTTACTTTTTGACGAGATCGATATTTCAAAAAACAGTAAGCTAGAGTTAACGCTTCTTGCCATATTTAATCCAGAGAGATTATTTTCTGGAATATATCAGCAATTAGTAAAAGATTATGTTAATGATCGACTAATACCAAGTAAACCAGATCGATTACTATATTTTAAAGTTGCCTCTAAAATGTTCACATCACTTATACCTAATGTGGAGATTAAAAATTTTAGTGGAAATCATAAACCTGGAGAATTTGTTCTCTTGGGAAAAGCAAATACGGATAAGAGAAAGCCATTATATGATGTTAGAGAATTCAGCTCTGGCGAGAAAGCGCTTTTAAGCACGTTATCTTTCCTGTGTATTTCAAACTCTGTTAGTTCCATCTTTATAGATGAACCAGAGAACCACTTTCATGAAGGGCTATTGCTTGAGTTTATAGCACTTCTTTATAAACTCTGTGATGAAAATGGAATAATTTCTTGGTTCGATAGTCAATTAGATTCTTCTATAAAACGAGAGTGGCTTGAAAAAGACTATAAGAACTACAAAATCAATCAAGTCGTTTTGTCAACTCATTCAAAGACACTAATATATAAAATCTTTTCTATGGGCGTTAATTACACTGTATCCGATGGTGTAAACGAATTAATATATGAAAGTGCCGAGGATAACTTACGAGGTCTCGGGTTGAGTTCTATTCATAGAAAGGTCATTTTTGTTGAAGGAAAAGACGATCATGAGGCACTTGAATATATATTTAAAGGTGAGAACTTAATTATAAAGCCATTAGGTGGTAGTCAACATGTCATCGAAATGTTTTCAAAGCTTGCTGATATAAATAGTCATATTTATGATATGAAATTTGTGTTTCTTGTTGATTCAGATAATAAGCCAGAGGATTTCTTTGATAATATAAGGTCAAAAAATACAAAGTTTTATGATGCATCATTTATAAAAATGAACTGCCATGAACTTGAAAATTATTTTTTAGATCCAAGATTGTTTCTTGAAAAAATAAATGAATATCTATCTGTATCAGATGTCAATAGGCCAGACATTACGTTTGAAAATATTGATAATAAGATTGTTGAAATTGCTAGAGATACGCAGCATGCAACATATAAAAAAGAAATCTCTCTCCATTTACAGCATGTTGTAGAAAGATACTTTTCTGACCGTATTTGGGGAAGTAGCTCATTTGACTTTTCATCTAAAGAGACTGCATCTGAAGAAATTTCATCGTCAGTTATTTCTGTATCTGGGATGTTAACTCTAAAAGCACAATTGCATGAGGCGATAAGCACATCATTTGGGCAGTATTCTGACATTTCAAACTCTGAGTTAATTCGTCGCTGTGATGGAAAGAAAGTATTTAATATGGCATCAAGCTACTTTGCAAAAGATATTGGGATAGAGCATAAAACATTTAAAAAAGCATTAATTAAAAAAGCGTTATCTAGCAATGTAGGCGATTTGGCATCACTTATAGATGAAATAAAAGAAAAGTTAAAATAGAATTGAAAATAATAAGCCGATGGATGATTTCTTATAGTCACTCGCTTGTTGTGGTTATTATGTGATATTTGCTGGTTCCAATTGGGGTTCTAGTCTTTCGATTAATAATAGCGTTTTTTTAATCTCCAATCCCCCCGCATAGCCTGTCAGGCTGCCGTTTCGGCCGATCACCCGATGGCAGGGGACTATGATCGAGAGCGGATTGCGGCCATTCGCCGCGCCCACTGCCCGTACCGCATCGGGTTTGCCGATGGCGCGGGCAATATCGCTGTAGCTGCGGGTCTCGCCGTATGGGATGTCGCACAATGCTTGCCATACCGCTTGCTGAAAGGCGGTGCCGTGGGCGGCAAGGGGCAGGGAGAAGCGCTGCAAGCGACCGGCAAAATAGGCGTCAAACTCGGCGAGGAAGGGGGCCAACGCCCCATGGTCTTGTTGCCAGCAACTCATATCGGGCAGTGCCCGCAGGCCCGCCACAAAGTCCACGTGTACCAGACCAGATTCATTGATGGCGACCAGCAGATCGCCGCAGCGGGTCGGCAGGATATCGTAGCGGATCATGGGGTTATCTCCTGTGGTTGGTTATCTGGCTGGTTTTCGTTGCCGGTGGCATGGCGCAGCAAATTGGGCGCTTCGCTCATGGCGTGCCACAGCCAGCTGGCCGCATAGCTGCGCCACGGCTGCCACGCTGCACTCTGCGCCAACACCTCCTTCACCGGCAGCTTGATGCCGCCCCCCAGCGCCTTTTGCAGCACCAGATCGGAGGCGGGGAAAGCATCGGGATCCAGAGCGCAGCGCAGCCGCCAGTACGAGACCGTCCAGGGGCCTATGCCCGGTAGCGCCAGCAACTGCTCGTCACTGGCCGTAGTGAGGGTCAGCTCACCGCTGGCCAGTGCTTGTGCCACTCCCCGCAGAGTGCGAATGCGGCTGCCGGGCATGCCGATACCGTCGAGATCGAGTTCGCACAGCTGGGCGGGGGTCGGCAATTGCGTTACCCCGAATTGTGCCTCGGTGCGTGCCACCAGTCGCCCGAGTATGGTGATGGCCCCCTTGACCGAGACCTGCTGGCCGACGATGGCGCGTAGCATCACCTCGTACTCGTCCCAGCCACCCGGTAACCGCACGCCGGGCCAGCGCGCTTGCAAACGGGCGAGCAGCGGATCCTGACCGAGCAGATCACCGATCCGCTCCATGTCGGCATCGAGATCCCACATCCGGCGCACCCGATAGAGCAGATCGGGCAGCGCTGCGAGCGGCAGATCATGGACGGTGAGCAGCAGGCTGTGTCCTTTGCCCAGGGTGATGCGCACCAGCGCGACCTGATCGCCAATCCGGTAGCGCCGCTCATACACCTCACCATCCACCCGCTCCAGCCCGGGGATCGCCCGCAGCCGATAGAACGCCAGCATGGCCGCTACGTCATACGGGGGTCGGTAGGGTAGTTGCAGGGTCAGGGTTGCGCCGCGGGGCTCCGCGCCCATGTGCTCTGGCGCATCATCGTGTGCCTCTTGTTGGCGCAGGGTGCGCGGGGCCAGCCGGTAGGCGTTGAGCCAGGCGTCGTTGAAGCGGCGGATGCTGGCAAAGCCTGCGGCAAACGCTATATCCGTGATGGGCAGTGCGGTTTCGGTCAGCAGCCGTTTCGCCAGCAGCAGCCGGCGCGTCTGCTCCACCTGTTTTGGCGAGGCG
Source organism: Aeromonas sp. EERV15 (assembly GCF_900079845.1). NCBI lineage: Bacteria > Pseudomonadati > Pseudomonadota > Gammaproteobacteria > Aeromonadales > Aeromonadaceae > Aeromonas > Aeromonas sp. EERV15. Next base: position 4,625 of record NZ_FKKY02000023.1, read on the forward strand.
CCAAGGTGCTGCTCGAACTGGCGGCGCAGGGTGCGTTCGCTGATCCCGGCCTCAGCGGCCAGTTCGGCGAGGGTGCCGTCGGCCAGTTCGCCGCGATCGATGCGGGCCAGCAGGCGTGCCAGTTCAGCAGGCAGATCGCCACGGGCGGCGGGGGCCAGCTCAGGGCGGCAGCGCAGGCAGGGGCGCAGCCCATACTGCTCGGCGGCAGCGGCGCTTTGGAAGTAGCGAACATTGTGCTCGTGCGGTGGCCGTGCCGGGCAGACCGGTCGGCAGTAGATGCCGGTCGAGAGCACGCCGGTAAAAAAGCGGCCATCGAAGCGCGCATCGCGGGCGAGCCGCGCGGCATGGCACTGTTCGCGGCTGAGGGTGTTGATCACCTCATCCGGTGATGACTCTGGGCTTGGCTTTGCATTCATTGCATGGCGGCTTTGCTTGGGAAGATGGCAAAGAGAGTAAGGGTGCGCGGGGGCTGTGACTAGCCAGAAACGGACAGGGATAGCAAAAATCGGTCGCACCCTTTCCTTTCACCTTGTGTGGCTCGGCAGGGCAATTTAGCAGGGCAGCTCGGTAGGTCATGTGCAACGCATCTATCGAGTTGGTCGGCTACAGCCACTGCGACAGCATTGCCACCGCGCATCCCCACTGAGGAGTACCGCCTTCATCGCCGCGCTCATCAGTGTGCTCCGGATGATATAGTCACTGTCAGGATCCGCATTCAAGGAGCTTGTTGTGAAGAAGATCATCTACATAGTGTTGGGAGTGGCAGTCGCCGCCGTGGTTGCTATTGCTGCCCTGGTCAGCCTGATCGACCCGAATCAATTCAAACCCCAGCTGGCAGAGCAGGTGCGCAACAGCACGGGCCGCGAGCTGGTGATCAAGGGAGAGATTGACTGGCGTTTCTGGCCGAGCCTCGGCCTCTCGCTGGAGCAGGTCGCCCTGCGCAATCCGGACGGTTTTGCCGAGCCGGATCTCGTCCGCTTCGAGCAGGGTGAGGCATCGGTGGCCCTGTTACCACTGCTCTCCCATCGGTTGGAGATCGGCAAGGTGACCTTGAGTGGCGCCCATCTCTTTATCCAGACCAAAGCTGATGGCAGCTCCAATCTGAGCGGCCTGATCAAAGACGCTGCTGCCTCAACAGCGACAGCAACGAGCGAGCCAGCTCAGCCTGCTGCCGCACCGGCTGCGGCTAGCGAGAGTCAGCCCTGGCAGATCAGCTTGCAGGGTGTCGCGCTCTCCCAGGCCAGTGCATTGGTGCAGGACGATCGCCGTGGTACTTCACTGCGGCTAGCGCGTCTCGATCTCGATATCGGGCAGCTGATTACGGGGCAGTGGGTTCCCGTGAACCTGGCCGCCAAGGGGAGTGCCGACAAGCTCGCTTTTGACGTGAAAGGGCAGACCCAAATCAAGCTGGCGCATGAGGTGATGGCCAGTGAACTGAAAGATCTGGATCTCGGCGGTAGCCTCAGTGCACCAGCCTTGCGGCTCGATAACTTCTCCATCAAGGGAGATCGGCTGGCTTTGGGTGAGTGGAGCAACCTCACTCTGGCGTTCAAAGGGGCCAAAGGCGAGGGCACACAGTCTGCGCTGGCTGGCTCGCTTGAGGGTACCCTCAAGGGGCGGCTCGACAAGGAGCTGAAGCTGGCAGAACTCTCCGATGTGCTGCTGACCGCCGCGCTGGAGGGGGATGCGCTGCCGCGCCCGCAGATGAAGTTGAAACTGGCCGGTTTTGCCCGCGCAGAACTCGACAAGCAGCTGATCACCCTGAGCAAGCTGGTGATGAGTGCCGATGAGGCGCTGCTGAGCGGCGATGGCGCCGTGCAGCTTGGTGCCACTCCGGCAATCACCTTCGATCTCAAGGGGGAGAAGCTGGTTCTCGACAGCTGGCTCGCCAAGCCGACACCGACAACTGCCGCACAGGCGAAAGAGGTCAAACCGGCGGCCAGTGCCTCCAACGCCGCGGCAAGTGGCACTAAAGCGGTAACCGGTAATGTGGTAACCGGAAATAGTGAAGCCCTGTCCGCAGTCGAACCTGATCTGAGTGCGCTCAAAGGTGTGGATCTGGATGGTCGCTTGCAGCTCGGTAGCCTGCGTTTGAAGGGGCTGGATCTGGGAGCCGTTGACCTGCAGGTGGCGCTGGCGAAAGGGTTGCTTACGCTCAAGCAGTTCAACGCGACCGTGGCGGGTGGTCAGGTGACGGCGAACGGGGTACTCGATGCACGGCAGCAGCCAGTCAGTTACAAGGTGCATAAGCAGGTGGCCGGGGTGAACATTCGTCCCTTGCTGCAGACCCTGGCTCACAGCGATCTGCTGGAGGGCAAGGGCGATCTCGATGTGCAGGTGCAGGGGCGTGGTCTCTCCGCGCTGGCGCTGCGCAACCGGATGCAGGGCAAAGTCACATTGAAGCTGAGCGATGGTGCCCTGCACGGCATCAACCTACCGGAGATGATCCGCGAGGCGCGGGCTACCCTCACCGGCAAGGGGGCCGAGCGGGTGAAGGAGGCGCGCAAGACCGACTTCAGCGCCCTGACCACCAGCTTCCAGATTGCCGATGGCATCGCGCGCAGCAAGGATATCCAGCTTTTTGCACCCGCCTTGCGGGTCAAGGGCGAAGGGCAGACGGCGCTGGTGCCACAGACCCTCGACTTCCTGTTCCTCACCTCCATCGTCGAGAGCAGCAAGGGGCAGGGGGGCAAGGATCTGGATGAACTGCAAGAGATCACCATTCCGGTGCGGATTGGTGGCCATTGGCAGGCGCCTAGCTATCAGCTCGATGTGAAGGCACTGCTCAGCAACAACAAGCTGCTGGAGGAGAAGGCGCGCAAGGAGGCCGAGCGCGGTCTCAAGAAGTTGCTCGGCGACAAGGCCGATAATGATGCCGTCAAAGGGGTGGCCGATCAGCTGCTCAAGGGACTGTTCAAATAGGTGACGGTTCACATGGGCCGGCGGGAGCGGCGCCAATGCCGTTAGCGGTTGACCGGATGTCAGTGCCATTGAAGAATGGCGCTGACATTTTTTCTTGGGGCGAGTCGTTTTTTGTGTTGCCGCCTTCTATTGCACCTCTCCTATCCGGAGCCATGCCGAGTTGAACCCATGCGCCTGATCCTGCTGCTCTGCTCCCTGATCTGCTATGGCATGGCCTATCCCGTGCTGGCCGGGCCGCTGGCGGATCGCCTGGCAGGTGAGTTGGCCAGACAGACTCCCGAACAGGCGCTGCCTCTTGACGAGGTGCAGCGGCTCGACCGTCGCCTGATTGCTCCCGACTCCCTTCAGCCCGGCTGGCAACACTACCCGCTGCGCCAGTTGCAGGCCATCTATCGCTATCAGCAGGAGTGCGGGACAGATAATGCGTTGCCCGCCGAGTGGCTGCCGCTGCTGCGGGCGCTTTGCCAAGAGGGGCCTATGCCCTCCGCCAGCTGGTTTGCAGCTCATCCCATCTATCCGCTGGGGGGAAGCAGCGCCGCCCGCTGGCTGGCTCGCCATCCGGCGGCCGGTCTCGACGCTCTGCTCCATGTGCGGGAGCGGCGCGACCGGTTGGGGCAGCTTGGCGAGCTTGATGATGACAACCTCGACGCCCTGCTGCGGGGGGAGCGCTGGCTGCTGCAATCCGGCCAGATCTGGCTGCTTGTCGATGGGCAGTGGCGTCGCTATGACGCCGAGCAGTGGCAACCGCTGGCCGAGCGGCTTGGGGTGACGCTGGATAGCCGGGTCGATGGCTCCTGTCAGGAGCGGGTCGGGGGGCTCTGCATCAATGAGCGCCCCACGCTGCATTGGCAGTGGCTGGCACTGGCCAGCTCCCTTGGTTTCATCCTGCTGCTGGGGTGGGCCAGCTGGCAGCGCTGGTGTCTGCTGCGGGAGCGGCGCGTCGCGTTGCAGATGCTGACTCACGAGCTGCGCACCCCCATCATGGCGCTCTCCGGCATCAGCGAGGAGCTGCGCCACGATTTCGACCGGCTGCCCCCTTCCGCCCAGCAGAGCGTGGGTCAGCTGCTGGGCAGTGTCGCCCGCCTGCATCAGCTGGCGCAGGCCAGCCGCCACTATCTGGCGGCAGAGACCTTCGAGGATGAGCGGGTGGCGGTCAGTCTGGCCGAGTGGCTCACGCTGGCCTGCGAGCGGTATGGCGCCACCTTCTGCCTTGAGCGGGAGATGACTCTGGCGCTCCCCTTCTACTGGCTGGATCTTGCCCTCGACAATCTGCTGCGCAACGCCAGCCAGCATGGCCGTGCGCCGGTTCGGATCTGTGCCAGCTGGCAGGCGGGGCGCTTGATTCTCGCCGTTAGTGATGGCGGCGAGTTGCCGAGTTACCGGCTCGCCACCCTGCTGCGCCGTGGTGCCCGTGCCGATGGTCTGGGGTTGGGGCTTGCCATCGTGCGCCATCTGCTGCGCCGTCTTGGCGGGCGCCTCGCCCTTTCCGGCCCGCCCACAACCTTCACCCTGACGCTGCCCTGCCAACTCTGGAGCGACCCCGAATCATGAAGACCATCCTGCTTGTCGAAGACGAGGCGCTGCTGGCGGAGAACCTGCAACGCTATCTGACCCGCGAGGGGTATCGCTGCCTCTGGTGTGACACTCTGGCTGCGGCGGAGTTGCAGTGGCTGGCGGCGGATCTGGTGCTGCTGGATCGCACCATGCCGGAGGGGGATGCCCTCGACTGGCTGCCCCAGTGGCTGGCCCGCAAGGCGCTGCCGGTGATCGTACTCACCGCCCGGGTGGAGGTGAGCGATCGGGTGGCCGGACTCGATGCGGGGGCGCGCGACTACCTGACCAAGCCTTTCTCCCACGACGAGCTGCTGGCGCGGATCCGTGCTCAACTGCGCCAGCTGGGGGATGGCACTCAGGTGGTGGGAGGTTTGCAGCTTCATCCTGCCCGGATGCAGGCGAGCTGGCAGGATGCGGAGGTGAGCTTCACCCCCACCGAGTTTGCCCTGCTCACACTGCTGGTACGGATGGCGGGGCGGGTGCTGAGCCGGGAGGAGATCCTCAATCGGGTGTGGGGCTATCAGGCGTTCCCCTCCACCCGCACGGTTGATACCCATATTCTGCAACTGCGCCAGAAGCTGCCCGGGCTGGCCATCGAGACGGTGCGTGGCATCGGCTACCGGCTGGAGGTGACAACGTGAAGCGCGCAACGCTGGTTGGGCTGCTGTTGGTTCTAAGCGCTGGCAGCGTGATGGCAACGGAGAATAGTGCGATAACAGCGCACGTCGATCCGCTGCAACCGGCCACCCTGGCGCTGTTGCAGGGGGATAACCGGCACGCCTGGCAATCTTTGCAGCAGGCGTGGCTCGCACTCAACAGCGATGCCGAACGCCGTAGCTGGCAGGGGATGCTGGCTGCGCTGAGTGCCCAACACTGCGGCAAGGATTCCCCGCTGACTTTGCCTGATGGGGTGAGCGAATTGACGCTTGAGCTGATCCAGCGCGATGCGCCGCTGCTGCGGGACTATCGGGTGCAGCTGACCGGGGAGGGGGCCATCAGCGCTGCTGAACTCATCGATCCCGCTGGCCACAACCGGCTGGCAGGTGCCCAGTGGGAGGCGGAAGAGAACACTGGAGTCAGGGTTGTCGGGGCCGATCTACCGACGCCTTTGCCAGCCGGGCTCTATCAGCTGCGGCTGGCGGTGGCGGGCAAGGAGTGGCAGGTGGCGTTGCCACTGCCTGCGGTGCAGGATCTGGACTGGCTCTCCCGCTCGCCGCAGGCGGTGGCCAATTTCCCCGTCAATCCCGCTGCCTGTACGCCGCTCTGGCTCGATCAGGCGGTGCTGGCTCGTCCGCAATACTCCCTGCTCTGGTGGCACCGCATTGCGCCCGATGAGCCGGTGAACTGGCCTGCCGCCACGCCCAACAGCTGGCGCACCTTTTCGCTGGTGCAGACCAGCCAGCGTGGCCAGCTGGTGTTGCAGTTGAGCCACAGTCAGGCAGGGCCAGTGGACTAATGGACGTCGTGATGGTCAGGTCACCGCAATCCTGACATTGGCCTGACAATCGCAGGCTGCCGATCTGCTGAAATGCGATTCCCGTGTGTTATCAGGAATCACCGACCATGACTTTTCCCCCTGAATTAGCGAGCCGGATCCGCCCGCTGCTGCTGTTGGCGCCGCTGTTCTCCCTGCTCTCACTGCCTGCGGAGGCGCTGACTCTGGCCAACGATCAGTGGCGCATCGAGCTGGATCCCGCCACCCTGGCGGCCGAGGCTGTGCTGCCATCGGGCAAGCACTTGGCCATCTCTTCCCCCGGCCCGCGCCAGCCGGTCACTGCCCTGCAGCAGGAGGGTGAACGTGCCAGCTGGCTGACCCATGCCGATGGCGAGGTACGGGCTTTGGCCCGCCTTGAGGGCAACCGTCTGATCCTTACCCTGAGCCGCGCAACTGCCGGCGAGCTGGTGTGGCCGCGGGTGCCAGCAGGGGCGCAGGCGCTGATGCTGCCGATCCACGAGGGCTTTCGCATTCCGGCTACTCACATTGCGTGGCGCAAGGCGCTGGTTGAGGAGTATCAAGGGAGCAACACCACGGATAATCTGACCCTGCCGGTGGTTGGGCTGGATCATGGGGATCAACAGTTGGCGATCCTCTTTGCCAACCCTTTCAACAACCGGCTCACCTTCACGCCAAGGCAAGATGGCATTGCCTTCACGGCGACCCACAGCGTCAACCGCCTCAATCTGGCTGACCCCTATGAGGTGGCGGTGTCGCTGCAACCGGGCAATGACTGGCTGGCGGCGGCCAAGGCCTATCGCAGCTGGTTGCAGGCACGGGGCGAGCTGGTCTCGCTCGAGAGCAAGCTGGCGGCGGTACCGGATGGCAAGCGGCTGATCGGCGCCTCTCACCTCTATCTCTGGGGCGAGCGACTGCTGGTGCCACAGGATGTGAAAAGCTGGCCCGCGCTGCGCCGCCTGATCCCTGCCGACTGGCTCAAGGGGGAGAGCAAAACGGCGCTGCAAGCGCCCGATCTGGCCCGCAACCGCTACCTGCAAAATCTGGTGCTGTCCGGCGTGGAACAGGCGCTTGCGCTGCGCCATCCGGGTCAGCAACCGGCTGATTTCGCTGCCCGGCGCGCACTGGCGGCCAGGCAACTGGGGGCTGCGCTCAACGAGCCGCAAAGCTGGGGCGATGGCAGCTCGGCCAAGATGATCGATGCCCTCAAACAGGCAGATCTTCCCAGACTTTGGCTGGGGCTGCCCCAGTGGACCGCCGGTTTTGCTGCGCCAGAGGGGATTGAACTTGCCAAACAGGCGGGCTATCTCATCGCCCCTTACGACTCCTACGATACTGCGCTGCCGGAGGGAAATCGCCAGCAGAGCTGGCTCACTGCCCAGATGGGGCAAGATAGCTATCTGCGTTGCGGCATCATGCAGGAGAACGGGCGGCGCAAGAGCGGCTTTCAAAACAGCGGCGTCTACACCAATCAGGCCTGCGTGCGCCTGGTAATGGAGCAGCGAGTGCCCAAATTGCAGCAGGCGAGCCACTACAACAGCTGGTTCCTCGATGTGGCGGCGACCGGTATGGTGTTTGACGATTTCGACCCGGCCAAGCCGACCACTCAGGCGCAGGATGCGCAAAACCGCATGGCGGGGATGGCGTGGATTGCCAAGAGTCAGGGTGTGCTGGTGGGCTCCGAGGAGGGCGGGGCGGTAGCCAACCGCACCGCGGCCTTTGCCCACGGCCCCCAGACCAGCGGCTTTGGCTGGCAGGATCCCGATATGCGCCGCAACAAGCGCTCTCCCTATTATCTGGGTGCCTGGTATCCGGAGCATCAGCCCGATTACTTCTTTCGCCAGAGCCAACTCAAGCCTGAGTATCAGGGGCTCTACTTCGATCCGGCGCTGCGGCTGCCGCTGTTCCAGAGCGTCTTTCACGACAGCATAGTGACCACCCACCACTGGACAATGGACAGCCTCAAATTCAAGGAGAGCCGTCAGGTCACCGAACTGTTGCAGCAGCTCTACAATGTGCCGCCCCTGCTCAACCTCAGTCTGGATAGTGCCAGTGCGCGCATTCCCTACCTCAAGGGACTCGATGCCTTCTTCCGCCCGCTACACCAACGGCTCTACAACCAGCCCCTCACCGGTTTTCGCTGGCTCGACAAGCGAGGAGAGGTGCAGCAGAGCGAGTTTGCCGATGGCACCCGACTGATAGCCAACTTCGGCCCGGCCACCGAGTTGGCAGGGATAAAGCTGGCAGCTCAAAGCGTACTGGCGCTGCTACCCGATGGCAGCCAGCAGCAGTTTGTTTCGCAAGCTGATTAAGTAGCCGTGCTCTAATCAGAGGTATCAGAGACGACAGGGGCCCACCTGAAGTGATTCAGGCGGGCCCATTTTCATTGCCGTGGACGGGAATTATTCCCCCAGCAGCTTTTGCCAGACCGCCAGCACGTGGCTGCGCTCGTTTTGCAGCTGATCGTCGCTCACCTTGCGGGAGATCTCCGAGAGGTTGAGGCGATGACCGAGGTTACGGATCTCCAGATAGGCGTGCTTGAGCCCCTCAGCCTGCTCCAGCGTCAGTACCCCCGCCATCACGCACTCATCGAAGATGCGCACGTTATCGGACCAGCGGGTAAGGGCATCCGGTTCGCTAGCTGCGTAGGCCAGCACCAGATACTGGGCGATAAACTCGATATCCACCATGCCACCGGCGGATTGCTTGAGGTCGAACTCCCCTGCGCCCGCTTTGAGCAGGTGATCCCGCATCTTGTGGCGCATCTCGCGCACCTCGCGAGCCAAAGTCGGCAGCTCCCGCTCCTTGGCCAGCACATCGCGGCGGATGCGGGCAAACTCGGCAACGATTGCATCGTCGCCATAGATGGGGCGGGCCCGTACCAGCGCCTGATGCTCCCAGGTCCACGCCTCGTTTTGCTGATACTGCTCATAGGCCGAGAGGGAGGAGACCAGCAGGCCGGAGTCGCCGGAGGGGCGCAGTCGCATATCGATCTCGTAGAGGATCCCGGAAGGAGTGCGGGTGCTGAACAGGTGCAGGATCCGTTGGGCGAGACGCAGGTAAAACTGGCGGCTGTCGATGGGTTTGCGCCCGTCGGTGTAGCTGTTGGGGTCACCGCCGTGCAGGAACACCAGATCGAGATCCGAGCCGTAGCCGAGCTCGATGCCGCCCAGCTTGCCGTAGGCCACCACCGCAAAGCCGCGCTGGCCGCTCACTGCCACTTCGGGTGGCACCCCGTAGCGCTCGCTCATCTGGGCCCACGCCTGATTGACCACCTCTTCGGTGATCGCCTCTGCCAGCCAGGTGAGGTGGTCACTCACCTTCATCAGCGGCAGGGCGCCGGCGATGTCGGCCGCCACGATGCGCAGCAGTTGCACCTGCTTGAACTGGCGCAACGCCTCCATCTGCTGTTCCACGTCCTCCTCCGGGATGCGCAGCAGGAACTGGCGCAGCTGGGGCTTGTACTGATCAAGCGGGGTGGGGTGGTAGAGGTGCTGGGGATCGAGCAGCTCGTCCAGCAGGATGGGGTAGCGGGCCAGCTGCTCGCTCACCAGATGGCTGGCATCGCACAGCCGCACCAGCTGGCGCAATGCAGCCGGGTTTTCCGCCAGCAGCTGCAGATAGGCGCTGCGGGTGAAGATGCGGGTTAGCAGTTCGCACACCCGCTCGAACAGGCGGGCGGGTTGCTCACTGGCCACCACCAGCCGCAGCAGCTCCGGCATCAACCAGTCCAGCGCGATGCGCCCCTGCGGCCCCACCTGACGGCGCTTGTACTCCTCCTTGAAGCGCAGCAGTGCAGCGCAGAGCGGGGCGGGCTCGGCCACCCCCTGCGCGGTCAGCAGTTTTTCCAGCTCGGCGGCGTCGAGCTCGGTGCGCCAGAGATCGAGCCAGAGCTGCTCCAGATGGGCGGGAGCCTCTTTCTCTTCCCCTACCACGGCGGCGAACTCCTGATGGACGGCGGCCATCTCTTCATCCAGATGAGCCATAAAGGCGCCCCAGTCAGCAAAACCCAGAGCAGCGATCAGCCGCTGGCGATCCCGCTCTTCGGTAGGCAGGGTCTGGGTCTGCTGATCGCCAATCTCCTGCAGGATGTTTTCGACCCGGCGCAGGAAGCGATAGGCCGTCAGCAAGCGGTCGCAATGGGCGGATTCGAGGGCGCCACATTGGGCGATGGCGGCCAGCGCCTCCGGCAGGTGACGCACCCGCAGCGCCGGTTCGCGTCCACCGCGGATCAGTTGCAGCGCCTGGGCGATAAACTCCACCTCGCGAATGCCGCCAGCCCCCAGCTTGATGTTGCCCTCCAGCCCCTTGCGGCGCACCTCGGCGGCGATCATCGCCTTCATCTGGCGCAGGCCGTCGATAACGCCAAAGTCGATATAGCGGCGAAACACGAAGGGGCGCAGCATCTCGGCCAACTCAACTGCGTGCTCGCACTGGGGCCCCAGCACCCGTGCCTTGACCATGGCGTAGCGCTCCCAGTTGCGGCCGTGGTGCTGGTAGTAATCCTCCATGGCGGCAAAGGAGATGGCCAGCGGCCCCGCATCGCCAAAGGGGCGTAAGCGCATGTCGACCCGGAACACCTGACCATCCTGGGTAGGCTGGTGGAGGGCGTTGATGATGCGCTGCCCCAGCTTGATAAAGAAGGGCTGGTTGGCGAGCTCACGCCGTCCGCCGACCGTGTAGCCGTTCTCGGGGAAGGTGAAGATAAGGTCGATATCCGAGGAGAAGTTCAGCTCGCCCCCCCCCAGTTTGCCCATACCGAGGATGAGCAGCGGCTGCGGATTGCCGTCGCCGTCCATCGGGGTGCCCAGCTCGCTGCACTGTTTGGCGTAGAGCCAGTCGCGGGCAGAGCAGATGAGGGCATCCGCCAGCTTGGTGAGGTGGATAAAGCTCTCTTCCACCGCGGAATGGCCCAGCAGCTCGCGCCAGGCGATCACCAGCATGCGGCTGCGGCGGAACTGGCGCAGGATGCGCTTGAGCGCCTCTTCATCACTCACCTCGGCGAGCAGGGCGGTCAGATCGCGCTGGTAGGCGGGCCAGCGTTCGGCCCGATCCAGATCCCCGGAGGCGAGCAGTTGTGTCAGCAACTCCGGCTGTTTGAAGAGGGAATCGGCGACAAAATCGGAGAGGCCAAGCAGGGTCAGCAGGGTGTGGCGAACCGGCTCGGGCAGGTCGCCATAGTCGGGGGCCAGCTCGACCAGCCGCTGCCACTGGCGCTCGGCCTGTTCTTGCAGCAAGGGCGGGAAAGCGGTGATAGATGGGGAGATTGATGCTGGGAGAGAAGCAAAATGCTGGGCCACGGTTGCCGTCCTTGTGGTTCACGACAGGTGGTTAACGACACGGGGTTAACGAAACTGCCGGTTCAAAATGGTGGCTGCCAATCTAGCACTGTCAGGCCCCCGCGTCACAGCGCAGGGGCGAGAAGCATGATCCGGCGGGAATTATTGGCTGCCAGCCATTCAGGTGCGCTGGTAGATGGCGGGGTGGTAGATCTCCATCAGGCTGCCCGGGTTGGCGAGCGGCGCAAAGCCAAAACCGGCATAGAGGCCGTGGGCATCGGAGGTGGCGAGGGCGAGACGCCGCAATCCCTGCAGCTCGGGATGGTCGACGATGACCGCCATCAGCGCCTTGCTGTAGCCGCGGCCGCGATACTCTGGCAACACAAACACATCGGCCAGATAGCCGAAGGTGGCTTTGTCGGTGATGACCCGGGCGAAGGCGACCTGCTGACCGTCGACATAGCCGCCAACGCAGAGGGAGTGGTTGATGGCCCGCACCACAGTGCTGTGGGGAATGCCCCGGCACCAGTAGGCCTCTTCCGATAAAAAGCGGTGGATTAGTGGCACATCGAGCCGCCCCTTGTCGTCACTGATCTCGAATTGAAACTGCTCTTCTCTGTTCTGCATCCTGGCTCCTTGCTGGATGGTGATGGACATTTTCTGGCTATCGACAGCCATGTTAACAGTTTTGCCTGACGGGGTGAGCGTTGCGCTGCCACCCTTTTTAACCCCGGTTATAAAAATGGGCCCCCGATATCGGAGGCCCATTTTATTGGTGGAACAGCAGCTTAGTGGCTGTCGACCCAGACGAACTTGAGCACGAACAGCAGGGCGACCACCAGCACGCAGGGGTTGATCTCGCGCCAGCGGCCGGTGCCAGCCTTCATCACGCAGTAGGAGATAAAGCCGATGGCGATCCCCTCGGTGATGGAGAAGCTGAACGGCATCATCACGGCGGTCATGAAGGCCGGTACCGCTTCGGTCAGATCTTCCCACTTGACCCGGGTCAGCTCGGAGCACATCAGCACGCCCACGTAGATGAGGGCGCCAGCGGCGGCATAGGCCGGCACCATGGCGGCAACCGGGGAGAAGAAGATCGCCAGCAGGAACAGGACGCCAGCCACGATAGCAGTGAGGCCGGTGCGACCGCCGACGGCAACGCCGGAGCTGCTCTCGATAAAGGCGGTGACCGAGGAGGTGCCCATGAAAGCGCCGCCGACGGAGCTGACGCTATCCACCATCAATGCCTGTTTCATGCGCGGGAAGTGGCCGCGATCATCGGCCAGCTTGGCGCGGTTGGTGACGCCAATCAGAGTGCCGGAGGAGTCGAACAGGTTGACCAGCATAAAGGAGAAGATGATCCCGGCGAGGCTGATATCCAGCGATCCCATCAGATCCAGCTGGCCGAACACCGGCTCTATGCTGGGGGGCATGGAGACGAAGCCCTTGAAGGTAACATCGCCAAACAGCCAGCCCAGACCCGTGGTGACCACAATGGCGATCAACACGGCGGAGTGGACGCCACGGGCGGAGAAGATACAGATGATAAAGAAGCCAAGCAGCCCCAGCAGGCAGGGCAGGGAGGTAAGGTTGCCCACGGTCACCATAGTTGCGGGGCTGGCGACCACGATCCCGGCGTTGTGCAGGCCCAGCAGGGCGATGAGCAGACCGATACCGGCGGTGATGCCAACCCGCAGGGTGAGCGGGATGTTGCCGATCAGCCAGTAGCGCACCCGCAGCAGGGTGAGGATCAACAGACCGATGGCGCCCCAGAAGATGGTGCCCATGCCCACTTGCCAGGAGTAACCCATACCTGCGACCACCACGAAGGCGAAGAAGGCGTTGAGTCCCATGGCGGGGGCCAGGGCGATGGGCAGGTTGGCCAACAGGCCCATCAGGATGCTGCCGATACCGGCGATCAGGCAGGTGGTGACGAACACCGCCTGGGTGTCCATGCCCGCAGCAGAGAGGATCTGCGGGTTGACGAACACTATGTAGACCATGGTCAGAAAGGTGGTGATGCCGGCGATCACTTCGGTGCGGGCATTGGTGCCATGGCCTTGCAGGGCAAACAGGCGCTCAAGCAATCCTTGCCCGGCGGCCTGGTTGGCAGCTTGGTGTTGTTGGTTCATGTTGGATTCCAATAGGTGACGTGAAATAAGCAGCAGGGGACCGGGCTATTCCATCCATGCGGGGTAAATTGCCCTGATCTTGGTGGTTAAGTAACCAAACTCGTCCTGATACCGTGACAGTGCGCACATTTTTACACAGGCGGTGCCGTTTACAAACCCTGGATCTGCGAGGTAGATCAATGAATAGGGTAAAAATTAAAACGTTTGCTTTTTGAACAGCAAAAAAGGTTCTCACCAGAGAACCTTTTATCGACAACTTGCTATCGAGAATGTTTTATCGGAAGCCAAGGCCGGGAATTAGAGGGTTTTGAAGTAACGCTCCACCAGTTGGGCCAGCACCGAGTCGAGTCGGTCTTGTACCTCACCGAGTTCGCGGCCGAAGCGGCGCAGAAACAGGCTAGCCTGCTCTTCGGTCAGCTTGCGTCCCTCGATGAAGAACTCCTGTTCCGGCAACTGCTTGTCGTAGCGGGGGATCAGCACCCAGCTCACCAGCTCGGGATCCACGGCGGCAAAAATCTTGGCGGCAGCGGCACAGAAGGTCTCTATGTGCTCCTTGCCATCCGGCCCGAGGCAACCCGGTTCAACCCGGATCTGGATGGTCAGTTTTTTCTCTATTGGGGTCGTCATCTTGCTACATCCATGCAAAGGCATCCGTCTTGGATTGTAAGCTAAAAGGAAATAGAAAGGGGAGCCGAAGCTCCCCTCAACACGCAGTCAGCCTTATTTGGTGATGCGCTTGTACTTGGCTCGATGGGGCTGGATCGCCTCGGCGCCGTAGGTCTTCTTCTTCCACTCTTCGTATTCGGTAAAGTTACCTTCGAAGAAGGCAATATTGCCCTCGTCCTGATAATCCAGAATGTGAGTGGCAATACGGTCGAGGAACCAGCGGTCGTGGGAGATGACCATGGCGCAACCCGGGAACTCCAGCAGGGCGTTCTCGAGGGCGCGCAGGGTTTCGATATCCAGATCGTTGGTCGGTTCATCCAGCAGCAGCACGTTGCCGCCGGTCTGCAGCAGCTTGGCCAGATGCAGACGACCACGCTCACCACCGGAGAGTTCGCCAACCCGCTTCTGCTGGTCGGAACCCTTGAAGTTGAAGCGGCCGATATAGGCACGGCTCGGGAACTCGTAGGTGCCGATGCGCAGGATATCCTGACCGTCGGCGACCTCTTCGAATACCGTCTTCTTGTCATCCATGCTGTCGCGGAACTGATCCACGGAAGCCAGCACCACGGTTTCACCCAGGGTGATGGCGCCGGAATCCGGCTGCTCCTGACCTGACATCATGCGGAACAGGGTCGATTTACCGGCACCGTTAGGACCGATAATGCCGACGATGGCACCCTTCGGAATGGCAAACGACAGATCGTCGATCAACACCCGATCACCGTAGGATTTGCGCAGGTTGGCCACTTCCAGCACCTTGTCGCCGAGGCGCGGTCCGGGCGGAATGAACAGCTCGTTGGTCTCGTTGCGCTTCTGGTAGTCGTTGGTGTTGAGCTCTTCGAAGCGAGCCATACGGGCCTTGGACTTGGCCTGACGGCCTTTCGGGTTTTGACGCACCCACTCCAGCTCTTTCTCGATGGACTTGCGACGGGCCGCTTCGGAACTTGCTTCCTGCGCCAGACGGGCGTCCTTCTGTTCCAGCCAGGAGGAGTAGTTGCCTTCCCACGGGATACCCTCGCCGCGGTCCAGCTCCAGGATCCAGCCCGCTACGTTGTCGAGGAAGTAACGGTCGTGGGTGATGGCTACCACAGTGCCTTCGTAGTCGTGCAGGAAGCGCTCCAGCCAGGCTACGGATTCCGCATCCAGGTGGTTGGTCGGTTCGTCCAGCAGCAGCATGTCCGGCTTTTCCAGCAGCAGACGGCACAGTGCCACACGGCGGCGCTCACCACCGGAGAGGTGCTGGATCTTGGCGTCCCAGGCTGGCAGGCGCAGGGCATCGGCCGCACGCTCCAGCTGGTTTTCCATGTTATGGCCGCCCTGAGCCTGGATGATGGCTTCCAGCTCGCCCTGTTCGCGGGCCAGCTTGTCAAAATCCGCATCCGGATCGGCGTAGGCCGCATAGACCTCGTCGAGACGGGCCATGGCGCGCTTCACCTCGCCGATCGCCTCTTCGACCGCTTCGCGCACGGTCTGCTCCGGATCCAGCTTGGGCTCCTGGGGCAGGTAGCCGATCTTGATGCCGGGTTGCGGACGGGCTTCCCCTTCAATATCGGTGTCGATGCCAGCCATGATGCGCAGTAGGGTGGACTTACCGGCACCGTTGAGACCCAAGACGCCGATCTTGGCGCCCGGGAAGAAGCTCAAGGAGATGTTCTTGAGGATATGACGCTTGGGCGGCACAACCTTGCCAACCCTGTTCATGGTGTAAATAAATTGAGCCATTGGCTAATTCTCTTCCTTTTCAGCAGGTTAATGTCTTGGCACTAACAGACTGATGTCGTGGTGGGGCCAGGTCGACACGCCGTCAACCCGGTTCCAAAAAACCCGTCGATTGTAAACCAATGGACAGGGGTGGGCAAAGGCGGCGCCCGGTTGGCGCTCCCCTTTGCCGCCGTGGTCACGTCTTGCTGCATCAGCCGGACAATCTTGGCATGATGTGGCCCTCTGTTTTGTCCTGGAGCCATCATGACCCCATCCCCTCAGGCACCCACTCTGGCCGCCTTTCTCAGTGCCATGGGATTGGATGCCGCCCTGAGCGCATCCCTCTGCCAGCGCTTGCCACGGCTGACGTTGCGCGCCGGTCAGGCGCTGTTGGCGCAAGGGGCGGAGCAGGATTCGGCGTTTTATATCGAAGCGGGCATCGCCCGTGCCTGCCACTACACCCGGGATGGCCAGGAGCGCTGCAAGGAGTTCTACTTCGAAGGGGAGCTTTGCCTGCTCTACGACAGCTGGCTCACGGGGTCGCCAGCTCGCTATCAGCTGGAGGCGCTGACGGAACTGCAAGTGGTGCGGGTGCCGCTCGCCCTGCTGGATGAGCTCGCCTGGCAGCCAGTCTGCATGGCCCTGTTGCGCCAGCAGCTCGGTTACAAGGAGCGCAAGGAGGCTTTTTTGTTGCTGCACTCCCCCGAGGAGCGCTATCGGGAGCTCTGCCACACCTTCCCTCACTGGCCAGCGCGGCTCACTCAGGTGCAGCTCGCCAACTACATCGGTATCAGCCCGGTCACCCTGTCGCGGATCCGCCGCCGCATTAACACGGGTTAATGCCGTCTGCTGGTTGCCACTTCATGCTGCGCCATCCAAACGAAGGATGAGGTGTGGATGATGTCGCTGTTTCTGTGGTCGCAACTGGTGGTGAGTGTGGCGCTGCTGCTTGACCTGGCCTCTTTTCAATTGCGGGATCGTCGGGGGATATTGGCCTGTCTGGCCCTCTCCTGCGTGCTCAATGCCGGTCACTTTGCCCTGCTCGGGCAGTGGTCAGCCGCCAGCCTGTTGCTGCTGGCCAGCGTGCGCTTTCTGGTCAGCATCTGGTTGGTTCGCAGCATCTTGATGTGGTTTTTCATGGGGTTGGCCTGTGCGGCCGTGCTGGCGACCTATCAGGGGCCGCTGGCGCTGCTTGGCCTGTTGGGCAGTCTGCTACAAACCCGGGCGGCCTTCTGCCAGGATGATCGCCTGCTGCGGCGCTGGATGCTGCTCGGCACCCTCTGCTGGTTGGCCAACAACTTGCTGGTGGGCTCACCGGTGGCAGCGCTGATGGAGGGGCTGTTTCTGGTCAGCAATCTGGTGGGGTATTACCGCCACTACGGGCGCAAGGTGGCTGTCTGTTGATGATGGTTGCTGACTGACTTGAGAGGCGTATGGAGGATGGCGGTCTGGTTGAGGCTGGGGGGGGGCAAGAGAGAGAGGCCGCCATTGCGGCGGCCTCTCTGGCACTATCAAGCCTTGTTAAAGCTGTTGATCAGGGCGTTGGTGTAGTCGATGACGAATTGCTGGCAGTGGATAGCCGTTTTCGGATCGAACTCCTCACCATGGAGATCGGTGTTGGAGAGCACCCGGATCCCGACAAAGGGGACCTTGTAGGCTTCGGCGACCAGTGCGGCAGCAGAGGTTTCCATCTCCTCTGTGGCGGTGTTGTAGGTCTGGTGCAGCCAGTTGATTCGCGCCACCTGGCGGTTCCACTCATCTGCAGTGCCGATGATACCTGCCACCACGCGACCGTGCTGATAACGGTCAGCCATACCCAGGGCGCGGCCAACCAGCTCGGGGTCGCCAGCAAACGAGGTGTGTTCTACCAGTTTGCCGTTGTCGCGCAGCCGCATGGTCACATCGAAGTTGTGCCATTTACGCGAGTCAATCCCTTGATCTGCCGGGGTAAAGTCACTGCGATAGGCCCCCATGTTGAAGCTCTTGGTACCGATGACGATGTCGCCGCGATGGAGCGCCGGGTCATGACCGCCTGAGGTGCCCTGATTGATGATGAGGCGCGGCTTGAAGCGTTCTATGGCCAGCGTAGTGGCTGCCGCTGCATTGGCCAGACCCACTTCGGTGCGGGAGATAACCACCGGATAGCCCGCCAGCGTGCCCTGCCAGAATGTCCATGCGCCGACAGTCAGCTCCTGCTTCTCTTGCAGGGCGGCGATCATGGTGTCCACTTCCACCTCCATGGCCCCCTGGATCAGGATGGGCGCGGTAGGGGTGTTTGGCGTATTGGCGGCAAATAGCGGTGCGCTCACCAGAGCGATCAGACACGCCAAGGATTTAAAGAAATTCATGTTTTACCTGTCAGGGCTGCGGGAAAGCGCCGGATTCTACTTGCAGGAAAACGATTGCGCAAATTTATTAATCATTTTGTGATTAGAGCGATTTATCTGGCTCCCCCGGTGGCGATAACTGCATCAGGGTTACTTGTGGCCGGCAAAATAGAGCACCCGTTTCACATACTGCCGGGTTTCGTCATAAGGCGGGATCCCGCCATAGCGCTCCACCGCTTTTTCCCCTGCGTTGTAGGCCGCCGAGATCAGCACCCAGTCGCCATCGAAGCGGCGATCCAGCCACTTGAGATAGGTGACGCCGCCCTTGATGTTCTGGGCCGGATCGAATGGCCGGGTTACCCCGAATCGCTGCTGGGTTTCGGGGATGAGCTGCATCAGCCCCTGGGCATTCTTTGGTGAAACGGCGCGGCTGTTGAGATTGGATTCGGCGATGGCAATCGCCAGTACCAGCCGGGCATCCACTTTGTGGTGCTTTGCGGCGTGACGCAGCATGGAGACCAGTTTCTGTTTGGCGGGTGGCTGGCGGGCAACCCAGGAGTCGACATTGAAGGGGGTGGAGGGGATCTGTGCCAGATAGCCACCCTGACCGCCACGGATCCCGATGCCGCACTGATCCCCCATCGGCGCATTGCCGATGCGGGCGTTGTAGTAGCGGGCAGCCTGTTGGTTGCCCAGGCGCATCGCCATGGCGAGATAGCTGTTGGCCAGTTTGGCACTGCGCACCGAGGCGGGGCCGGTAGCGAGCAGGCGACCGATCCGGAAATACCCTTCAGGGTTGCCGGTGCTGGCGGCGACACAGTAGAGGGCGATGGCCTTTTGCAGGTTGCCGCTGTGTTGGGCGTTCTGGCCCTGCTTGAGCGCCGTCAGCGCCTTGGGGGCCTGTCTGAAATCCCTGCCTTGTGCCATCGCCCGCGGCGTACCTGCCAGTAACAACGACAAAAAAAGCAGCAAAAACAGTCCGTTTTCGCTGATGTCCCGCATGGGTTATCTCCTGTTTGAGTACAGAAGATATAGAGGAACATGGCTGTTATCGCCACAAACCCAGTGGATCCTGTTGTTATAGCCCGGGGATTTCAGAGAGCAAAATGGTATGGAACTAACGGCATCTCGATAGTTTCACACCCTTTTTCATCCGGTTAGAAGTCGTGGTGATACTCCTGCTCATCGGCGTTGGCATCTGTGTTGGCATCGGGGAGGTCACGGTAGAATTGGCCAACTTCGCTCACGACCCAGAGCGAGAGCAGGGCCAGCAGGCTGAGCAGGGGCAGCAGAGAGTGGCTCTGTTGCAGGGCATAGGCCGCGATGGCGGCACCGGTCAAAAGCAGGGTTCGGATCATGGGTGGCTCCTTGTGGTCATGGGGGGCGTGGCTGCGAATCGCTTGCCTGGGGTCGGGCGTCGCTCCCAGGTGGCACGAGGCGAGTATATCGCGCGGCGCCGCTGCCGAGCCGTGGTGTCATCACGCTTGTCGTCGTCATTTCGGTTCTTTGGGCGGCTCCGATCTCGTCAGGAGGCTGGCCGGTAGTAGTCGAGATACCAGCGGACAAACGCGGCAACCCCTTCCCTGAGGGAGGTGGCGGGGCGCAGGCCGGTGAGGGTGTGCAGCGGTTCGCTATCGGCCCAGGTGGCGTGCATGTCGCCTGCCTGCATCGGCAGCATCCGCTTGATGGCGGGTTTACCGATGGCCTCTTCCAGCGCCTCGATAAAATCGAGCAGCCGTACCGGCTGGCCGTTTCCGATATTGAGGATGCGGTAGGGGGCGGCGCTCTCGGCCGCGCTCTGCTCGCTGGCGTGCCAATCGGGATTGGGGCGGGGCGGCTGGTCGGCCACGGTGAGGATCCCCGCGACGATATCGTCTATGTAGGTGAAGTCGCGGCTGAGATCGCCGTGGTTATAGACGTCGATAGGCTCTCCCGCGAGGATGGCGCGTGTGAACTTGATGATGGCCATGTCGGGGCGGCCCCAGGGGCCGTAGACGGTAAAGAAGCGCAGCCCTGTAGTGGGCAGGCCATAGAGCGTGGAATAGGCGTGAGCCATCAGCTCGCAGCTCTTCTTGGTGGCGGCGTAGAGGGATACCGGGTGATCCACCTGCTGCGCGGTGGAGTAGGGCATCTGATCCCCCATGCCATAAACCGAGCTGGAGGAGGCGTAGATGAGGTGCTGGATCCCGTGGTGGCGACACCCCTCCAGCACCGTCAGCATGCCGGTGAGGTTGCTGTCGGCGTAGGCGAACGGATTGTCGATGGAGTAGCGCACCCCCGCCTGTGCCCCCAGATGGATCACCCGCTCGAAACCGTGGCTGGCAAATAGGGTCGCCATCGCTTCGCGATCCGCCAGATCCAGCCGCTTGAAGTGAAAACGGGGGAGGGCTTTGAGCTGTGCCAGCCGCGCCTCTTTGAGGCTCACCTCGTAGTAGTCATTGAGGTTGTCGATCCCCACCACCTGATGGCCTGCGGCGCACAGCTGGCTGGCTACGTGAAAGCCGATAAAACCGGCGACGCCGGTGACCAGATAGATCATGGTTGAGTCTCCGGGTTGCAACTGGTGTTGGCAGGCTGCGTTTTGGCGGGAAGATGCGGCCGCCCGATGGCGTGATAGTCAAACCCGAGCTCGCTGAGCTGGCGCGGATCATAGAGGTTGCGGCCATCGATGATGACGGGCTGGTTGAGCAGGGCCTTTAGCTGCTGGAAATCGGGGGCGCGAAACGCCTGCCACTCGGTGCAGATCAGCAGGGCATCGGCCCCTTCCAGTGCAGATTCCTGAGTCGGGCAGAGCAGCAGATCCGGCCGCTGGCCGTAAAGCTCATGGGCACGCTCCATCGCCTTGGGATCAAAGGCCTGTACCCGGCCACCGGCAGCCCAGATGGCGGCCAGCAGCGGGCGGCTCGGCGCATCGCGCATATCGTCGGTACCGGGTTTGAACGCCAGTCCCCACAAGGCGAAGGTGCGGCCGCGCAGATCCGGCCCGAAGCGGGTCAGCAGGGTTTGCGCCATCTTCTGTTGCTGGCGCAGGTTGACCTGCTCGACCGCCGCCAGCAGCGGGGCATCGTAGCCGACACTCGCCGCGGTATGGCGCAACGACTTGATATCTTTGGGGAAGCAGGAGCCGCCGTAGCCGCAGCCCGGGTAGATAAAGTGGTAGCCGATGCGAGGATCGGCCCCCATCCCTTGCCGCACAGCCTCGATATCGGCCCCCAGCTGCTCGGCGAGTGCTGCCATCTCGTTCATAAAGGAGATCTTGGTGGCCAGCATGGCGTTGGCGGCGTATTTGGTGAGCTCGGCGCTGCGCAGATCCATCACCACGATCCGGTCGTGATTGCGATTGAAGGGGGCGTAGAGGGCGCGCAACGGCTCAAGCGCCCGCTCGCTGTCACAACCGATGATGATGCGATCCGGTCGCATGCAGTCGTTGACTGCCGCTCCCTCCTTGAGAAACTCGGGGTTGGCCGCCACTTCGCAGGCGAGGGGCAGCCCACGGGCGGCCAACTGCAGCTCAATGTGTTCTCTTACTTGCTGCGCCGTGCCGACCGGCACAGTGCTCTTGGTCACCACCAGCTTGGGGCGGCTCATCAGTCGGCCTATGGTGTCGGCCACCGCCAGCACATGTTGCAGATCGGCTGAACCATCCTCGTCAGCCGGGGTGCCCACGGCGATCAGCAGCAGGTCGGCGTGTGCCACGCCAATGGCGGGATCGACCGTAAAGTTCAGGCGGCCGCTGGCCTGATGGCTCTCGACCAGCGGGGCCAGCCCCGGCTCATAGAAGGGGATCTGCCCCAGCCTGAGGGCGGCGATCCGCTCGCCATCCACATCCACGCAGCAGACCTGATGGCCCACCTCGGCCAGAACGGCGGCCTGCACCAGCCCGACATAGCCTGTGCCAAAAATGGTGACCTTCATGAAAAGTGCCTCGTGCTGTGAATGGGGGATGGCGCGCTTAAACCGCGGCATGCTGCATCTTGGTGCAGCGAGTGTCAATGCCAGATGACAGGCACCAGAATGGGGCGTTCAGCCTGACTGTTGTGATCCTTTTCACAAAAAATAGACTGGACCCCATAACGAAGCCCTGTGGACAGGGCTCGCAGCCCGCCCGCAACGGCAGGCGACAGACACTCTCTCTTTACTTCGCTTGGATACAGGTTATGGACAACACCTCGATTCGCACTGCCCATCCTATTTATGAGGATGTGCTGGCCCTGCTGACGGCGGCCGGCTTTGTTTCCCTCGGCATCTTTCTGTTTCATCAGGTTGGCCTGCTCACTGGCGGCACCGCCGGGCTGGCGCTGCTGCTGCAAAAGGTGACCGGCATCAGCTTTGGCTTGCTGTTTTTCGGCATCAACCTGCCCTTCTATGCGCTGGCGTGGCTGCGGATGGGGCCCCGTTTTACCTTCAACACCTTCGTTTCGGTGGCGGCGGTCTCCTACATGACCGATCACCTCAACGGGGTGTTGCAGATCGGCAAGATAGAGCCCCTATATGCGGCGCTGATCGGCGGTACCCTGATTGGTATGGGGCTGCTCATTATGTTTCGCCACAAGTCGAGTCTGGGGGGCTTCAACATACTGGCGCTCTTTATTCAGGATCGCTTTGGCATCCGGGCGGGCAAGCTGCAGATGGGGCTCGATTGCGCCATTGTTGTTGCCTCGTTTTTCGTGGTGCAGCCCTGGATCCTGGCGCTCTCCATCGTGGCGGCGGTTATCTGTAATCTGGTGTTGACACTCAACCACAAGCCGGGCCGTTACCAGATTGCCTGACAAGCGGCAGCCGTGGCTCGATAAGACAAGAGTGACCCGATAGCACGAGGCGGCCTGATGGCCGCCTCGTCTGTTTCTACCCTGGGGTTTGTTCGCTGCGCCTAGCTCGCCTGCTCCAGCCTGCTGTCGCCGCTCATGGCGTTGCCACTGATGGCGCTGCCGCTGATGGCGTGACCACTGACGGCGAGCGGGGTGTGACAGGCCACCTGATGATGGGATTCATCACACGCCTCAAGCTTGGGCGCCTTGTTTTTGCACAGCTCGGTCGCATGGGGGCAGCGCTGGTGGAAGTGGCAGCCGCTTGGCGGCGAGATGGGGGAGGGCACATCGCCGGTCAGCAGAATGCGCTGGCTGCGCCTGCGCGGGTCCGGCACCGGAATGGCGGAGATCAGTGCCTGGGTATAGGGGTGACGTGGCGCCAGATAGAGCGACTGGGCATCCGCCAGCTCGACGATCCGTCCCAGATACATCACTGCAATCCGATCCGAGATGTGTTTGACCACCGACAGATCGTGGGCGATGAAAATGATGGAGAGGTTCATCTCCCGCTGCAGGCTGAGCAGCAGGTTGACGATCTGCGACTGCACCGAGACATCGAGGGCCGAGACTGCCTCGTCGCACACCAGCAGTTTGGGCTTGAGGGCGATGGCGCGGGCGATGCCGATCCGCTGGCGCTGACCGCCGGAAAACTCGTGGGGGTAGCGATCCACCGCGCTGCCCGGCAGGCCCACTTTTGCCAGCAACTCCTGCACCCAGCCGCGGCGCTGCTCAGTGTTGCCTTTACCGTGGATGATAAAGGGCTCCTCCAAAATCTGGCCCACGGTGTGGCGGCTGTTGAGGGATTCTGCAGGATCCTGAAACACCATCTGCATCTCCTGACGCAGGGAGCGCATCTCCTTCGGGCTGAGGGCGGTGATATCGCGCCCCTCGAAGGTGATGGTGCCCGCGGTCGGCTCGAACAGCTTGAGCAGGCTGCGTCCGAGGGTGGACTTGCCGCAGCCCGACTCACCCACCAGCCCCAGCGTCTCCCCCTGTTTCAGGTCGAAGCTGATGCCATCCACCGCATGAACCGTATATTGCTTGCGCAGGAACCCGCCTCCCAGCCGGAAGTGCTGTTTCAGATCCCTGACCGATAACAGAGTGCTCATACGGTCAACTCCTTCCAGTAGTGACAGGCGACATGGTGGCGCGGATTGAGTTGTTCCACCGCCGGAATGGCGCTGATACAGAGATCGGTCGCGTGGGGGCAGCGGTTGGAGAAGCGGCAGCCAGCGGGCATCTCGTGCAGGGCCGGTACCTGTCCCTTGATGGTCTTGAGCAGGCTCTTGGGCTCATCCTCAAGGCGCGGGATCGAGCTCATCAAGCCGTGGGTATAGGGGTGACGGGGGTGGTCAAACAGCTCGAACACGTCGGCCTGCTCTACCGCCCGCCCGGCGTACATCACCACCACTTCGTCGCACAGCTCTGCAACCACCCCCAGATCGTGGGTGATAAAGATGATGGCCATCCCGGTCTGGGCCTGCAGCTCTTTCATTAGTTCGAGGATCTGGGCCTGAATGGTGACATCCAGCGCCGTGGTCGGTTCATCGCAGATGAGCAGGTCCGGCTCGCAGGAGAGCGCCATGGCGATCATCACCCGCTGGCGCATACCGCCGGAGAGGTTGTGGGGATAGACCGCAAAGCGCTGGGCCGGTTCCGGGATCCCCACCTTCTGCAGCATGGCGATAGCCGCGGCTTTGCGCTGGGCCTTGTCATACTCGGGGCGATGGAGGCGAAACACCTCCATCAGCTGTTCTCCCACCGTCTGCACCGGGTTGAGGGCCGTCATCGGCTCCTGAAAGATCATCGAGATGCGGTTGCCGCGCACCTTGTACATCTGATCTGGTGCCAGAGTGAGCAGCTCCTCCCCCTGAAAGCGGATGGAGCCGGCTACCACCTGACCATGGGGTTTGGGCAGCAGCCCCATGATGGCAAGCGAGGTGACGCTTTTGCCGCAGCCGGACTCGCCGACGATCCCCAGAGTTTGACCCGGGGCCACCTTGAAGCTGACCCCGTCGAGCACCTTGATCTTGCCGTCATCGACGGTGAACTCCACCTCGAGATCGCGCACTTCGAGGATTGGGGCCTGGGTGTTGGGCATAACAGCTGCTCCCTTCGCAATGGCCTGAATATCAATGACGTGCATAGGTCTTGTCGAGCAGGTTGATGGGCGCCAGCGCCTCCCCTGCCTCCTTGGCGTTGCGGGTCTCTTCCTTCACCTTGGGATCGAGCCAGAGCAGACCGCCACTACTGTGAGGATAACCGTCCATCGGCCAGTAGAGCAGATCCGGCGTGTTCTTGGTGGCGGGCACTTCCGGCAGCATCACATAACGCCAGCTGCTGGCCCGCACATAGTTGAGCTGCACCCCGGGCACGAAGATGGCGAGATCATAGATGCGCTGCTGGATCTGCTGGGAGAGCTTGGCCCGTTTGGCCATGTCGAATTCGACGCGGTAGGCATCGATCAGCGCGTCCAGCTCCTTGTCAGCCACGTTGAACAGGTTGTTGGTCTGCGGTTTGTTGGCGTTGGCGGAGTGGAAAAACTCCCAATATTGCGGATAGAGACCGCCGCCGCCCCAACCGAGCCAGGCAGCCTCGTGTTTCTTCTCCAGCATCACCTTGAAGCCGGTGGCGCCATCCACCAGATTGAGCTCCAAATCCAGACCCGCCTTCTTGGCCTCCTCTTTCAGCACGGTCAGTCGCTTGGAGTGCTCCTGACTGGTGTAGGTGAGCGCCAGCGTCAGCCGCTCACCCTTCTCATTTTGCAGGATGCCGTCCGGCCCCGGCTTGTTGTAGCCGCCCTTGGCAAAGTACTCCCGCGCCTTGCCGATGTCATAAGCCCGCTCCGGCAGGGTGATGTCAGTGAACTCGCCAAAGCCCGAGTCAAAGGTGGTGGCTCTGTCATAGTCGCCGCGCAGCACGGTCTCGATCATCTTGTCGATGTTGAAGGCGTGCTGGATGCCGAGGCGCACGTTTACGTCCGCCAGCTTGGGGTTGGCCACATTGAGGTGCACCCCCTGACCGCCCTGTTTGGTGTCGGTCATGGCCATCACCTTCTGCACGTAGCCTTTTTTGTACTCCGGGGTGACCGCTTTTTCATGCCACCAGTTGGGCAGGATCATCTCGAAGGTATCGATCTCCCCTTTCAGGAAGTGGCGGAAGGCGATGTTGTGGTCGCGGATCACCTGTACCTTGATGGTGTCGATGTTAAATCTGTGCTGGTTATAGCGATCGTCTTTTGCCCACCAATCCTTCTGCTTGCTGAAGGTGACCGACTTGCCCTTCTTGACGTCGCTGATCACGTAGGGACCTGTGGTGGGCACCACGGCCCAGTTGTACTGCTTCACCCAGTTGGGGGTCAGCTTGTAGTAGTGCTTGGGCTGGGGCCACAGCTCGGTGGTGTTGAGCAGGTCCATCTTGGCCTTGCGGTTGCCCGCTTTGACCATAATGGTGTGATCATCGATCTTCTCTACCGCTACCACTTCAGTGATGTAGTAGTTGTTGAACCAGGGCCCCTTGATGTGTTTGGAGCGCATCATCTCGTAGCCGAAGGTGTAGTCATCGGCATTGACCGGCTTGCCATCCGACCATTTGGCGCGGGGATCCAGCTTGAAGTAGACGGTCTGGCTGTCTGGCGCGATGGCCCAGTGGGTCGCGAGCGAGGGGATGGGGTTGCCGGTATTGGGGTGAAAGCTGATGAGTCGCAACTGGTTATCGAGAATAAAGGAGCGGAACGAACCGTTGGAGTCAGGCCCTACGGTGCGGAACGTCAGCGGAAAGCTCTCCACAAACATATTGAGGTTGCCACCCGGCAGCGCCTTGGGGGAGGCGAACACAGGATCCGTGTCGTTGGTCTCCCATTTGAGATCCGCGGGCAGGCTGGCCGCCCAGACCCAGGATCCGTTTACCAGCACAAAGAGAGCACCTATCCATTTGATTTTATTTTTCATGTTTGACTTCCAGGTCTGGCCCCTGCACTGGGGGTCTTGATTGATAACGGGATTATCCCTTGCTCCCGGGACCGCCGATGGCGGCGGCCCGTCCTTCATTAATCACTGTTCGTTACCCGGCGCCTGCCGATGCGCTGGCATCGGCTGGCTTATTGGTAACGGGTAAATTTGCGCGGGTCGAACGCCTCGCGGATCGCCTCGCCGATAAAGGAGACCATGATCAGCACCAGACTCACCGCAGCCACCACCGAGCTGACGATCCAGATGGCATCCAGATTGTTGATGCCCTGGGAGAGCAGCTCCCCCCAGCTCGGGGTCGGCGGCGCAAGGCCAAAGCCCAGATAGTCGAGTGCCGTCAGGGTGGAGATATTGCCCACCACGGCGAATGGCGCCAGGGTGACGATCATCATCAGGGTATTGGGCAGGATGTGGTTGAAGATGATCCGCCCGGTGGTCGCCCCTTGCGCTCGCGCCGCCATCACATAGTCCCGCGCCCGCTCCTTGTAGGTGAGGGTGCGCATATACCAGGTGATCCCCATCCAGCCGAACAGCACGTTGATGGCGACAAACAGGCCGAAGTTGGGCTTGGCCAGCGACACCAGGATCATGATGACGTAGAGAAACGGCACCTGGGACCAGATCTCGATAAAGCGTTGCAGGATGAGATCGAAGCGGCCGCCGAGAAAGCCCATCAGACAGCCGATGGTGACTCCGATGGCGTAACTGGCCGCCAGCGCGATAAAGGCAAAGCCGATGGCGATGCGAAAGCCGTAAACCAGTCGCGCCAGCACGTCGCGGCCGCTGGTGTCGGTGCCGAGGAAGTGGCGCTCAGCCGCGCTGGGGGCGTAGGGCGGGTAGGCATCCTCCTTGAAATCCTGCTCGTAGGGGTTCCAGGGCACCGGCGGCAGCAGCACCCAGTCGCCCTGGCCCTCTGCGGCAAATTTGGCCTTGAGCTGGCGGTAGTTGGTTTCGTACTCGTAATCGAGCCCGAACTGCTGACCGGGGATCACATCGCCATAGGTGGGGAAATGCAGCTGGCCCTGATAGCTCACCATCAGTGCCCGGCTGTTGACCAGCAGCTCCGCCAGCAGGGAGAGCAGCACCAGGGTGGTGAAGATGATGAAGGAGTAGTAACCGCGCTTGATCGACTTGAAGCGCTTGAGTTTTTTCAAGGTAACCGGATTGAGCTTCATGGTCAGTCTCCAAACCGCACGCGGGGATCAACGAGGGCAACGCAGATATCGGAGACGATATGGCGTGATATCAGCATCGGCATGGCAAAAAGGGTCTGGTTCATGGTTAGTCTCCAAACCGCACGCGCGGATCAACAGGAGGTGCAACGCAGATATCGGAGACGATATGGCGTGATATCAGCATCGGCATGGCAAGAGGGGTCTGGTTCATGCTCACTCTCCAAACCGCACGCGGGGGTCAACAGAGGGTGCCACGCAGGTATCGGAGACGATATGGCGTGATATCAGCATCGGCATGGCAAGAGGGGTCTGGTTCATGGTCACTCTCCAAACCGTACGCGTGGGTCAACAAGGGCAACACAGATATCGGAGACGATATTACCTATCAGCATCAGCATCGAGGTGATGGCCAAAATGCCCATGACGGTGGGGTAGTCCCGCTCGACGATCGCCTCGTAACCGAGCAGGCCGATGCCGTCGATGTTGAAGATGGTCTCGATGAGGAAGGAACCGCTAAAGAAAACGGTGAGCACAGATCCCAGGTGGCTGGCGATGGGGATCAGGCTGTTGCGCATGGCATGGTCGGTGACCGCCTTGCGAAACGGCAGTCCCTTGGCCACGGCGGTACGCACATAATCGGCCGACAGGTTCTCCATCAGGCTGTTTTTCATGGTCATGGTGAGGATGGCGAAATCGCCGATGGCGTAGGCGATAAGCGGCAGCAGGGCGTGGGCAAAGACAGTGCGGATCTGATCCCAGCTGCTCTCCATGTGCTCAAAGTCGTCTCCCGGAAAACCGCCCATCGGCAGCCACTCCAGATGGAAGGCGAAGACTGTGATGAGGAAGATCCCCACCACGTAGGCGGGCAGGGCATAGGCCATGTAGATAAGCATGGAGCTTAACGAGTCGAAGCGGCTGTTGTGCCTGAGCGCCTTCGCCACCCCGAGCGGAATGGAGACCGCATAGCTCAGCAGAAAGGTCGCCAGCCCGAAGAAGGCGGTAACGGGGAGCCGCTCCTTGATGAGATCCCACACCGGTTCGTAGTAGCGGGTCGATTCGCCCAGATCCAGCACCGCCAGCTTCTGCAGCCACTCCCAATAGGCGACCAGCATCGGCTTGTCGAGACCATAGAAGGCCTTGAGCTCCTCGATCTGTTCATCGGAGAGGGCCTGCGCCCCCTTGCTGCCGTTGGATCGGCCAGATTCATTCTGGGAAACCTGGGCCTGTAGCAGCATGCGTTCGACCGGGCCGCCCGGCACGAAACGGGTGATGGTGAAGACGAGCAGGGTGATACCGAGAAACGTCGGGATGATCAAAAACATCCGGCGTAGGAAATACGACAGCATGGTGGAACCTCGTCCTTGTTGTTCTTTTTTGCGACCAGTCAAATCCGGTGACGGGCCTATCCTTCCTGGCATTACGCGCTGGATTGGTTGCCAAACAGCAGACAATCAGCTTGGCCACTGTAAAAGCTCTGCAACAAAAATCAAGTACAAGGAAATGGAAAACTGGGACAAATGACCCGCTGAGACCAAAAGCACCGAAAAATGATGTTTTTTATCTGAAAAGTGAAAATCAAAACAAAACGCTACTGCTCAACATTATTTTAAAAAATATAAACAGCTGTTTGTTTGAGTTTTTAGTGCTTTTAACTTGTTGATTTTTAATGTTTTTGTTTGTGGTGTGAAATTGATGGAAAACGATGTCATCTCGACGATTTTATCTGTTATCCCCATGAGAATGGTCAGGTGCAACCCTCATGAAGTTGGTGTTTTATTCTTATTAATGCCAATAAATCAAAATAAGATATAAACGGACAGCACGTTAACTAATAAGTTCATCAAATTTTAATTCAGCGCCATTTATGACATTTAACAATATTTTTACATTGTACGGGTTGTTTTTGGTAGAATTATTCACTAATTATGCCGGTCAAAATTAATACACTCCGCTTATTCTACGCCCATCCTCGCCACACCCCTACTCCATTGACGCCGCCAGTCAAAGATTGATAAGCCTTACACATCGCTCCAAAGAGGGCGGTATCAGGAAGCAAACAATAAACAACCAGGAAGGATATAAGCGATGCTTAGGAAGAGCAGAATCTCTGCTGCGATTGCGTTCGCCTTGGCGAGCCTTGCGGCGGCACCATTCGTATCTGCCGAAGAAGGGCAGAGCGTCGAAAAATTGCAGAAAATCAAAGTCACTGGCTCCCGTATCTCCCGTGTTGATGTTGAGGGGGCGACTCCGGTTGTCTCTGTCAGCAAGGCCCAAATTGAACAGTCTGGTCAGCAGACTGTGGCCGATTATCTGAAACAGGCCTCCTACAACTCCTTTGGTGGTTACTCCCCTTCCTCCGGTGACTCCTATCAATCTCAGGGAACCGTTGGTCTGCGTGGTCTGGGCTCTACCCGTACTCTGGTACTGCTCAATGGCAAGCGGATCGCCGGTTCACCGACCATGGGTGGTACTTCCATCAACCTAAACACCATCCCCATGGCAGCCGTTGAGCGTGTGGAAGTGAACCTGGATGGCGGCTCCGCCCTCTATGGTTCTGATGCCATCGGCGGCGTCATCAACGTGATCCTCAAAGAGGGTTTTGAAGGCTTGACCTTCCAGGGGCGCGTCGGTTCACCGACCGAGGAGGGTGGTGACGAGCAGAGTGGTTCCATCGTCAGTGGCATCTCGGGTGAGAAAGGCTCCCTGATGATGGTTTATGAGCACGATGTGAAGGACGAGATCTACTACAAGGATCGCGACTATCTGGCGAAAGAGGGGGCCACGGCGCCGAGTCTCTATGGCCGCAATATCAAAGGGGTGGATGCCACCACCGGTAAGACAGTTACCCGTACCCTGAATGGGGTTGACTGTGAAAGTACCGGAACCGGCTTCGTCACCAAGGGCACGGCTTGCCGCTTCGACTTTGCCAAGGTCGCCGCCAAGACTGCCTCTCGTACTCGCGATACCGTCTATGTGAATGGTCGTTACCACATCAATGACAATGTGGATTTCGTACCGCAGTTGATTGGTTCCCGCGTCACCAGTTTTGGCCGCTTCGCGCCAGCTGCCGGTGCCTTCACCGTGGATGGTTCCACCCCTGAAAGCGCAGCAGTCCTGTCTGCCAACAACTTCAGCACCGCTAAGGCTGCGACCGTTTACTACCGCTTCAACAACGTCGGTCCCCGTGATAACGATGTGACTGACTTGACCGGTAACATGAACCTTGGTTTTGAAGGGACTGTGCCGACCGAAGCGGTGGGCGATCTGGAGTGGAACGCCGGTTACATGTATTCCAAAACAGATAACCGCAGCAATGGTTCCGGCTACGTTCTGGAGCCCGCAGTACAGACTCAGGTCAATAGCGGCAAATTCGTTAATGGCAGCTTCTCTGATGCGGCCACTAAGGACCTTTCATACGATACCAGTCGTGCCTCCAAAATGGACTTCTTCCAGTGGTACGGAGGTCTGGGCTGGGAGATGGGTGAACTGCCTGCTGGCCCCGTCAGCTGGTATCTGGGAGCCGAGTATAACGATTGGGTTTACTCCGATACCTATGACAGTCAGTCCGAAGCGGGTAACGTACTGGGTTCATCTGGCAACTCCGGTAGCGGTGTGCGCGATGTGTTTGCCACCTACATCGAGAGCCTGATCCCCATCACCGAGCAGATCGAGTTGAACCTAGCGGGCCGTTACGACAAGTACAGCGACTTTGGCAGCGCCTTCTCGCCCAAAGCGAGTCTGCGTTATCAGCCGCTCGACCAGTTGATGTTCCGCACCTCCTGGTCCCAGTCGTTCCGCGCACCGGGTCTGGATGATCTCTATGCTGCAGACTCCTTCTCTGCCGACTTTGCCAAGGACTATGTAGGTTGCCAGGCCAATGGCGTTGCCAACTGTTCCGAAGCGCAGTACGACACAACGCGTAAAGCCAACAAGAACCTGAAGGAAGAGACCGCCAATACCTTCACCATAGGGGCTGCTTACAACCCGTTGGACAACCTGAACCTGTCGCTCGATTACTACTACATCAAGATTGATGACGTGATCCAGCTGGCTACCACTCAGACCCAGTTCTATCAGGAGCTCAACACCGGCAGCAACCCGAACGTCATTCGTGACGCCAACGGCGATGTCGAGATGGTTTACGCCGGCATGGTCAACCTGGGGCAACTCAAGACCAGTGGTATCGACTTCAAGGCTGACTACAAGTACGACTTCAACTTCTTCACGATGCGCTATGACTTCGGTGGTACTTACATCCTGAAGTATGAAGAAGGTCTGTTTGCCGGTGGCCCAATGATCGACAAGAAGGGTTGGAATGCGTTGCCAGACCTTCGCTTCAACTCCGGGGTCGGTGCCAATTTCCCGCAGTGGTGGAATCTGGATGCTTATCTGAGCGCCAACTATATCGACTCCCAGAGTCAGGATTACGTGAATGGACAGGAAGAGGGTCATATCGCTTCCAACACCATCTGGAACCTGAACGTAGCGGTCGATACCAGCTGGAATGCCAAGATCCAGACCGGCGTGAAGAACATGTTTAACCGCGGACCTTCCCTGTCGAGCGATGGCTTCACCTATGAAGAAGACCTCTACGGCATCGACGGTCGTGTCTACTACATCGACTACACCCAGAAGTTCTAATCAACCCCGTTGATATACAACCTCAGCCGGCCCGGTCGGGTCGGCTGTGCCCAACGTCCAAGGAAGTTACGGAGATAGGGTAATCCTATGAAGACAAGGACCATTACAATGAAGAAAGCGCTTCTTGGCAGCCTGGTTTCGGCCGCCTTGTTGACCAGCTTCAATCTGAGTGCTGCCACTGCCGGTCAGGCCGTGGACGCTCAAGCCGCCACCAATAATGCATCCAAAGTTTCCCAGCAGAAGATCGACAGCTATGCCGACTCTGCCGAATCTGCGTTGGCCCAGTACAAGGCTGCCCTGCGTCAGGTCGACAGTCTGCG
The DNA here is from genome assembly GCF_900079845.1 of Aeromonas sp. EERV15. Lineage (NCBI taxonomy): Bacteria > Pseudomonadati > Pseudomonadota > Gammaproteobacteria > Aeromonadales > Aeromonadaceae > Aeromonas > Aeromonas sp. EERV15. The sequence goes on from NZ_FKKY02000023.1 coordinate 37,571, forward strand.
CACCTACAACGAGCAGGTGGGCAAGATGGTCGAGTCCCAGACCACCGAGCTGGCGTCGATGCAAAAGCAGATCGCCCAGATTGATCAGACCAGCACCGAAGTGGTGCCCTTGATGCTCAAGATGATCGACTCCCTCGAGCAGTTTGTGTCACTGGATCTGCCGTTCCAGAAGGTCGAGCGCGAAGATCGGGTTGCCGCGCTGACCGACCTGATGAACAGCGCCGATGTCACCATCTCCGAGAAGTACCGCAAGATCCTGGAGGCCTACCAGATCGAGGAGGGCTTCAGCCGCACCATCGAGTCCTACAAGGCGAGCCTGGACAAGGATGGCAGCGAGAAGACCTACGAGTTCCTGCGCGTTGGCCGCATCGCGCTGCTCTATCAGTCCCCGGATGGCAATGAGACCGGCATATGGAACAAGAAGACCCGTCAGTGGGAAGAGTTGCCCCAGGAGTATCGCAGTGCGGTTGAACAGGGCCTTCGCATTGCCAAGAAGCAGGCGCCTCCTGCGCTGATCAAGCTGCCGGTTCAAACTGCGGAGAAAGCATCATGAAAGGAATCAAACTTGCTATTGCCTCCCTGATTGCGGGAGCAACCCTGGTCACCCTGCCGGTGACCGCCGCCGAGAAACCGGTGGATCTCAATGCGCTGCTCAATCAGGTCAAGGCCTCCAGCCTGAGCGAATCCCAACTCAATAAGGAGCGGGAAGCCCGCTTCCTGGCTGACAAGAACGAGCAAGGGGCGTTACTGGCGAAAGCCAAGGCCGAGTTGGCTGCCGAAACCGCCAAGGGCGAACAGCTCAAGGCGACCTTCGATGCCAACGACAAGCAACTGACCGAACTGACTGAAACCCTGCGCCAGCGTTCCGGCAACATGGGTGAGATGTTCGGGGTGCTGCGTCAGTTCGCCGGTGAGTTCAAGGGGATCTTCAACGCCTCCGCCCGCCGGGTCGAGCATCCGGAGCAATCCGCCCTGCTGACCCGTTTGGCCGAGAGTAAAGAACTCCCCTCCAGCGACGATCTGGAAGCGTTCTGGACTACCACCCTCGGCCGCATGGTGGACGGTGGCAAAGTGAGCCAGATCCCGGCGACCGTGGTTTATGGTGAGGGCAACCAGGTCGAGAAGACCGTCACCCAGATCGGTGAGTTCAACACCGTCTCCGAAGGCAAGTACCTCACTTTCGTGCCGGAGACCGGCAAGTTCGAGCAGCTCTCTCGTCAACCGGACAAGGGGGTGCTGGAGCCGATCGCCGAGTTTGAACAGGGTGGTGACGGGGTCAAACCCATCTTCATCGACCCGTCTCGCGGCGTGATCCTCTCCCTGCTGGTGCAGTCTCCGACCTTCAAGGAGCGGGTCGATCAGGGTGGTGAAGTCGGTTACGTCATCATGGTGCTCGGTGTGCTCGGTACCCTGCTGGCCATCTTCTGCGGTATCCGCCTGTCGCTGATCGGCTCGTCCATGCGCAAGCAGCTGAAATCCGATCAGATCATCAAGGGCAACCCCATTGGTGACATGCTGGGGGCCTACCAGAACCATCGCGGTGACAATATCGAGGATCTGGAGTCCAAGCTCGACGAGATCATCCTGCGCAACGTGCCCAAGTTCGAGAAGGGCATCAGTCTCATCAAGCTGATCGCCTCCGTCGCGCCGCTGCTGGGCCTGCTCGGTACCGTAGTGGGGATGATTGCCACCTTCCAGGCTATCACCCTGTTCGGTACCGGCGATCCCAAGCTGATGGCGGGCGGTATCTCCGAGGCGCTGGTGACCACAATGCAGGGTCTGGTTGTCGCGGTCCCCATGCTGTTCCTCTACACCATTGTGCAGACCCAGAGCCGTCGTCTGATCCAGGTGCTGGAAGAGCAGAGCGCTGGTTTCGTCGCCCGTTATCAGGAACGTCTGCACGCCTCCAAAGCCGCAGCGTAAGGAGTCACCCATGTGGTTCTGGTTGATTGAAGAAGTCGAGTCGGTCCGCCGGTTTTTGGGATTGGGGGGCGATGTACTGGTCGCCCTGTTCTTCCTGACCCTGATGATGTGGGCCCTGTTGCTGGAACGCTGGTTCTACTTCATGGCGGTTTACCCCAAGCAGGTGAAGCAGACCAAGGCCACCTGGCTGGCCCGCAGCGATCATCTCTCCTGGTCTGCCAAGCAGATCCGCCGCGAGCTGGTCTCTCGGGTTGCCATGGCGGTGGACAAGGGGATGCCGGTCATCAAGGTGCTGATCGCTCTCTGCCCGTTGATGGGGCTGCTCGGAACCGTGGTGGGGATGGTGCAGGTGTTTGACACTTTGGCCATCACCGGCACCGGTTCGCCGCGGGCGATGGCATCGGGGATCTCCAAGGCAACGGTACCGACCATGGCGGGCATGATCGCCGCCCTTTCCGGCCTGTTTTTTGTCAACCAGCTCGATCACAAGGCCAAACTGGCGGTGCAAAAGCTGGAAGACAACCTGAAACACGGTTGATGCAGGATGCATACCCCCGGCGAGGCATGGCCTGCCGGGGGCACAGAACAAGCAAGGAGTTTCTGCTATGAGAAAACGTTACAGCGACAGCGGTGCTGACGAGGCGGCTATCGATTTGACCCCCATGCTGGACATAGTGTTCATCATGCTGATCTTCTTCATCGTCACCACCTCCTTCGTCAAGGAGTCCGGTGTCGAGATTAACCGTCCCAGTGCCAGCACGGCCGAGACGGTGAAGAAGGGCAATATCATGGTCGCGGTGCGCGAAAACGGTCAGGTCTGGGTCGACAAGCGGGTGGTCGAGGTCGGGGCGGTACGCGCCAACATCGAGCGGCTGCGGGCCGAAAACCCGGAGAGCGCCGTGGTGATCCAGGCCGATAACGAATCCCGTTCCGGTCTGGTGGTGCAGGTCATGGATCAGATCCGCATGGCCGGTGTCCAGAACATCTCCATCGCGGCAGACAAGAGCAGCTGATGCCGGAGAGAGACCTATGAGATACCTGATATCGTTGGCGGTCTCCTGTGTGGTGGTGTTCTTTCTGTTTCTGGGAATGAACAAGCTGATCACACCGGATCACCGGGAGCTGGTGGAGAAGGATGACGTCACCATGACCGATTTCATTCGTATCAAGCCCCAGGAGACCCTGCAAGAGAAGCAACGGGAGCTGCCCAAACCGCCGCCGCCGAACCGTCCTCCACCCCCTCCAGAGATGGAGGTGGCCAGCACGGATCGGCCGCAGATGGAGAGCTCTCCCATGGACATGCCCAAGCTCGACATCCCGGTCAACATCGGTGGTGGCAACGCCCTCGGTGCCTACAGCACCGGCGGTGGTGGTGGCGGAGTGGGTGGCAACAACGGCGCCATTCCGCTGGCAACCTTCGAGCCCATGATGCCCCGCAAGGCGGCTCTGGCGGGTCTTGCCTCCGGCAAGGTGCTGGTGGAGTTCACCGTCACCGAGCGTGGTACCGTCAGCAACGTGCGGATCGTCAAGGAAGAGCCGCGCAGCTATGACCTCGGCAAAGAGGCGCGCAAAACTATCGCCAAGTGGACATTCAAGCCGTCCATGGTGGATGGCAAGCCGCAAGCGAGCCGGATGCAGCAAGAAATCGAGTTTGCGGTCAACTAAGGAAGGTGGCGATGAACAAGTTACACAAGATGATCCTCGCCCCGGTCGCCATGGCGGTGCTGCTCAGCACCGCCAGTTGGGCCGCCGAGCAGCCGGCCCTGTCGGATCGGGCCTATCGGGCGGTCAACAAGGCGCAGGCGCTGATCACCGAGAAGAAATACGGCGAGGCCAATGCCAAGTTGCAAGATGCACTCTCCGGTGCGGGCGATCGGGTCTACGACAAGGGGGTCATATTGCAGACTCTCGGTTTTGTGGCCGCCCAGCAGGAGCAATACGGTCAGGCGACCAGGTACTTTGCCGATGCCATCGCGACCGGCGGCTTGCCGCCACCGGTGGCGCAGCAGGTGCGCTACAACCTGGCCCAGCTCTATATGGCGGAGGGCAACTTCCAGGGCTCGATAAAGACCATGAAGGAGTGGTTTGCCAATCAGGGCAAGGATGACAAGCCCAACTCCCATGCCTATATCACCCTGGCCAACGCCCACGTACAGCTCAAGCAGTACCGTGACGCGATCCCTGCGGTGGATCAGGCGATCAAGCTCTCGGCAGGTAAAGCGCCGGAGTCCTGGTATCTGCTGAAGATGGGGGCTCACTACGAGCTGAAACAGTACAAACCGGCGACCGAGGTGTTGACCACCCTGGTCAATATGTTCCCGGAGAAGAAGAAATACTGGACCCAGCTGTCGGCCATGCATATGCAGGCGGGTAACGATGGCAAGGCGCTGGCAGCGCTGGAGTCGGCCTATAACCTCGGCATGTTGACCGAGGCCGCCGAGCTGCAGCGGCTGGCCAATTACCTCGCCTTCACCGGCATTCCCCATCGCGCGGCACGGGTGATGGAGAAGGGGATGAAGGATGGGGTGATTGAGCAGAGCGCCAGCAACTACAAGACCCTCGCCAACTACTGGCATCAGGCCAAAGAGTTGGATCCGGCCATCGACACGTTGGCCAAATCCTATCTGCTGGCTCCGAACGCCGAATTGCAGCTGAAAATGGCGCGCATGATGATTCAGAGCAAGCGCTATCAGGATCTGGTGGCGCTAGCCACCAAACCGGCGGCCAATGCCAATGGTGAACAGCGGGCGGATCTCAAGTTCCTGACCGGTGTCGCCTATTTTGAGCAACAGAAGCCGAAGGAGGCCCTCAACGCCTTCACCCAGGCGGCTCAGAATGGCAACGTCAGTGGTCGGGCATCCCCCTGGATCAGCTTCCTCAAGGAGCAGAGTGGCGCAGGGGAGGCGACCGTCCAGTAATTCCAATGACAACACCTGTAGTCCCTTTTATGGTTGCCTGGTGGCTCCATTAACCGCTCTTCGGAGCGGTTTTTTTATGTCGATGGCAGCAAGCACCAGCTGGTGGCTGATGTGCTGTTTTACCCCTTTTCATACCAATAAAGTGCCACTGTCGACATTGGCTTATCTACTTGGGTGTGACAACCCTTCTGGGCTCTGCTTCCACCGTGACACAAGGTGGCGCAGCGCTGTGGTTGATGGGGGCGCGGGTGGCCCGTTGGCAGTAGATTGGTGCTGTTCATCTTTCTCTCAGCAGCGACTTGCTAGGGTAGCTTTTGCTCTGTTGATAAGAGGCACACCGCAAACGGCCACTTTTAACAAGAAAAGCAACATATCGAAGTTGAAATTTTGGCCGACTCAGGAAAGAATGCGCGCTCGGTTATTGGCGCCGTGGTGCAGGTTTACCCGCCACCGGCAGACCGAGGATGAGACGGCCCACGGCCCATTTGGTACAGGAAACCACACAGGAATTTTATGAATCCCCTTCGCACTACCGCTTCGGCCCTTTTATGCACATTTGCGCTGGTCAGCCAGCAGGCTGCCGCCGTCGAGTACCACCTGCCTGCGGCCAATAGCCGCCTGATCGGTGAAAACCAGCAATACGTGGTGCCTGCGGACAACCGTCCGCTGGAGCAGATCGCTGCTGACTTCCAGCTGGGTCTGACCAACATCATGGAAGCCAACCCGGGCGTTGATCCCTATCTGCCGAAGGCGGGTAGCACCCTGATCATCCCCCACCAGCTGATCCTGCCCAACGCACCCCGCGAAGGGATCGTCATCAACGTTGCCGAGATGCGTCTCTACTACTATCCGAAAGGGAAAAATGTGGTGGAAGTGCTGCCCATCGGCATCGGGCAGCTGGGGGTAAACACCCCGGAGAACTGGATCACCAAGGTAGAGCGCAAGCGCGCCAACCCGACCTGGACCCCGACCGAGAACATCCGTCGCCGCTATGCCGCTCAGGGCAAGACCCTGCCAGCAGTATGGCCAGCTGGCCCGGATAACCCCATGGGTCTGCACGCCCTCTACATCGGCAACCTTTACGCAATCCACGGCACCAACGCCACCTTCGGCATTGGCCTGCGAGTGAGCAGCGGTTGCGTCCGTCTGCGTGCCGACGACATCAAGTATCTGTTCGACAACGTGCCGGTCGGTACTCGTGTCCAGTTCGTCAACCAGCCGGTCAAGACCTCGGTCGAGCCGGATGGCGGTCGCTACATGGAAGTACACGAGCCGCTGTCGCGCAACGAGGAGGAGTTCAACTCCACTGCCTCTGTGCCGCTTCCGATGACCCAGGCTACTACCCGCTTTATCGCCCATGTCGAGTCTGACTCCAACGTGGTCAAGCAGGTGCTGGAACAGCGTACCGGTATGCCGACCCGCCTCAATCCCTGATTGAGCTAGTTGGCAGTGCCGCGTGCACTGGCAGGATAAAGAAAACGGCGACCATCTGGTCGCCGTTTTTTTTTGGGGCTCGATTCAGCCCTTTATCAGGACTGCGTTACTGCACACAGACCGGACAGAAAGCGTAAGTGCCTTGCGGATCGTTGAAACGAGTCAGCGGGTCGAGGCTGCGATTCATCTCCAGCAGAGCCTTGCCAAGCCCGGCAGGTAGCCAGCTTTGCAACTGCGGAGCCAGCACCCGGGCGCTGCTGTCGAACAGCTGACGCAGGAACCTGTCTCTGGTGGACTCCTCCTGCTCGATGGGGGTCACCTGCCACTCTTTGAGGTTGGCCAGTTCGGCTGCTGCCTTGATGGCGTCATCCAGATTGCCGAACTCGTCCACCAGACCGAGGTTCTTGGCATCTTCACCGGTCCAGACCCGACCTTCGGCCGCTTTCTCGGCCTCTTGCGGGCTCAGGCCGCGGCCCTTGCCGACCAGACCGATGAAGCGCTGGTAGGTATCTTCCACGCTCAGCTGGATAGCCTGACCGACGTGATCCGGCAGGGCGCGGGTCGGGCCGACGCCAACGTAATCGGTAGTGCCGACCCCGTCGGTGTGCACACCGAACTGGGCCAGCGCCTTGTCGATGGTGGCGAACATGCCGAACACCCCGATGGAGCCGGTGAGGGTGGTCGGGGAGGCGAAGATCTTGTCCGCATCGGCGGAGATCCAGTAGCCACCGGAAGCCGCATAGCTGCCCATGGAAATTACCACCGGTTTGCCTGCCTGTTTCAGGGCCAGCAGCTCGGCGCGGATCTGCTCGGCGGCGAAGGCGCTGCCGCCGGGGCTGTCGACGCGCAGCACCACGGCTTTGATCTTGTCATCACGACGGGCATCGGCCAGCAGGTCGGAGAGGCTATCACCGCCGATGGTGCCGGCAGGCTGCACGCCATCCATGATGGCGCCGCTGGCGACCACCAGACCTACCTCATCCTTGCCGCTCTGGGGATACTGCTCGGACGCGGCGGCCAGGTACTCTTTCAGTCCGACCCCTTTCCAGCCGTGATCGTCCGCCTCACCGACCTCTTTAATGACCGCCTGGGTCATCTCGTCGCGGGTGGCCAGCTGATCCACCAGACCGTTGTCGAGGGCGTAGTTGGCGGCATTGCCACCGGCCTTGCGCAGCAGCTCAAGGAAGCGCTCCTTGCCCGGCGCCACTGCATCGGGTTCGATCTCCCGCTGCTCGGCCACATCGGCCACATAGGATTGCCACAGCTGATCCAGCCAGCGCTGGTTCGCCTCCTTGCTCTCGGGGGACATCTCGTCACGGGTATAGGGCTCGACGAAGGATTTGTAAGTGCCGACCTTGAACACGTGCGGGGTGATGTTGAGTTTTTCCAGCGCCGACTTGAAGTAGGTCTGGTAGACGCCGAGCCCTTCGATCACCACGGCGCCGCTCTGGTTGAGCAGCACGTGATCGGCGTGTGCCGCCAGCAGGTAGGGGCCCTGCGCGTAGAAGTCCGCCATGGCGATCACCGGTTTGCCGCTCTCCTTGAACTGGTCGATGGCGTTCGCCACCTCCTGCAGTTTGGACAAGCTGGCGCCCTGCAATCCTTGCGGCTTGATCACCAGCGCCTTGATGCGCTCGTCATCCTTGGCGCTCTTGATGGCCCACAGCAGGTCGGAGAGGACGATCTCGCTCGGCTGCTCGTCGCTGCTGTCCATCTGGCGCAGCAGCTGTACTGTGGGATCGGTCTGGGAGCGTTGCTCCACCAGCACGCCGTTAAGATTGAGGGTCAGCGCCCCTTCGATGGGGGCCTGAGGTGCCTCTTTCTGGCTGACGCTGAAGACGATGGCCAGCACTACGATGAGAAACAGCAGATTGACCAGCATCAGCCGGGTGAAATTGAGTAGGCGCCACAGGCTGCGGAACAACCAACCCAGACCTTTGAAAATAGACATAGTCGCGTTATCGCCCTGTTAATGGGTAGAGAAGGGTCATTATTAACCAGTTGCGGGCGAAATTGCCATTTCCGACTGGCGGATCCCGGCTATCTTCGTTCAGGGCACGGCTGTTCGCTGAAAAATTGTCCAAACATTTGTTTGAAAAAGGATTTTCGATTCTTTACTCTAGCTTCAGTTTGATAACAAAAAATTAACTGGAGGCCTCGTGAGTCTTTACCCTACTTTGCTGACCCCCCTTGACCTCGGTTTTACCCAGCTGCGCAACCGGGTGTTGATGGGCTCCATGCACACCGGTCTCGAAGAGGAGAAGGGCGGTTTTGACAAGCTGGCCGCCTTCTACGCCGAGCGGGCCCGCGGTGGCGTTGGCCTGATCGTCACCGGCGGCATTGCCCCCAACCTGCGCGGGCGGCTGGTGCCTCACGGCTCGCAGCTGAGCTTTCCCTGGCAGGTGAGCAAGCACAAGAAGGTGACCAGCGCCGTGCATCAGGAGGGGGGCAAGATAGCGCTGCAGATCCTCCATGCCGGTCGTTATGCCTACCATCCGTTCAGCCTGGCACCGAGCGCCCTCAAGGCCCCCATCTCCCCGTTCAAGCCGCGCGCCATGAGTGAGCGGCAGATCCGCGGCACCATTCGCGACTTCGCCGCTACCGCAGCGCTGGCCAAGGCGGCCGGGTATGACGGCGTCGAGGTGATGGGCTCGGAAGGCTATCTCATCAACCAGTTCATCTGTGAGCGCACCAACAAGCGCACCGATGGCTGGGGCGGCAGCAACGAAAACCGCATGCGCTTCCCGGTGGAGATAGTGCGCGCCATCCGCGAGCGGGTCGGCACCGACTTCATCATCATCTTCCGCCTCTCTATGCTGGATCTGGTGGAACAGGGCTCTACCCTGGAAGAGGTGATTGCCCTTGGCAAAGCGCTGGAAGCGGTGGGGGTGACCCTGATCAACACCGGCATCGGCTGGCACGAGGCGCGCATTCCCACCATCGCCACCAGCGTGCCGCGCGGTGCCTTCAGTTGGGTGACCGCCGAGCTGAAAAAGCACCTCAAGGTGCCGCTTATCACTACTAACCGGATCAACACTCCGGAGGTGGCCGAGCGCATTCTGGCGGGCGGCGAGGCTGACATGGTCTCCATGGCGCGCCCCTTCCTGGCTGACCCGGAGTTTGTCATCAAGGCGGCCGAAAATCGGGCGGACGAGATCAACACCTGCATCGCCTGCAACCAGGCTTGCCTCGACCATGTGTTCAAGCAGAAGCGTGCCTCCTGTCTGGTCAATCCCCGCGCCTGTTTCGAGACCGAGCTGACGTTCGGTCGGGTGCCCCAACCCAAGAAGCTGGCGGTGGTGGGAGCGGGCCCGGCCGGGCTGGCGTTTGCCTGCTACGCCGCCGAGCGCGGCCATCAGGTGAGCCTGTTCGATCAGGCGAGCGAGATTGGCGGCCAGTTCAACTTCGCCAAGCAGATCCCGGGCAAGGAGGAGTTTCACGAAACCCTGCGCTATTTCGCCAAACGGCTGGAGAAGTGCGGTGTCGAGCTTTACCTTGGCCAGCGCCAGAGTGCCGAGAGCCTGCTCGGCGGCGGTTTTGACGAGGTGATCCTCGCCACCGGCATCCGCCCGCGCTCTCCAAATATTCCGGGGATTGAGCATCCCAAGGTGATGAACTACCTCGATGTATTGCGGGATCACAAACCGGTTGGCCAGAAGGTGGCGGTGATCGGCGCCGGTGGCATCGGTTTCGATGTGGCCGAATACCTGGTGGAGAAAAGGGTTGAGACAGATGCCGGGAGCCACCGTGATCACTGGCTCAAAGAGTGGGGCATCGACAAGCAGCTCGGCGAGCGTGGCGGCCTCACGACTCCTGAAATCGACGCCCCCGAGCGCCAGATCTGGCTGCTCCAGCGCAAGGAGAGCAAGGTAGGTGACGGCCTTGGCAAGACCACCGGCTGGATCCACCGTACCGTGCTGAAAAACCGCAAGGTGCAGATGCTCTCCGGGGTGCAATATCTGGGGATCGATGACGAGGGCTTGCATATTCAGGTGGGCGAGACCAAACAGTGTCTGCCGGTGGATCAGGTGATCATCTGCGCAGGGCAAGAGCCCCTCAAGGAGCTGCAGGCCGGTCTGCAGGCGGCAGGCAAGCCGGTGCATATCATCGGCGGCGCCGACGTGGCGGCCGAGCTGGATGCCAAGCGCGCCATCCGGCAAGGGGCCGAGCTGGCTGCCGTTATCTAGCCAGCCATACCCTCTAACCCTCTATCGTGCGATAAACCCCTGAGCCTCAGGGGTTTTCTTCATTCGGTGCTGTGCTAAGGTAGCGCCATCATTGCCCCAGAGAAGGAATTGCCCATGGATGCCCTCACCCTGTTGCTCAACCGCCACTCCTGTGGCCGTCTCGCCGATCCCGCCCCGAGCGGTGAGGTGCTCGACAATATCCTCAAGGCGGGTCTGCGCGCGCCGGATCACGGCACCCTGACTCCCTGGCAGTTCATTCTGTTTGAAGGGGAGGGTCGTGAGCGGTTGGGTAACCTGCTGGCCGAGGCGGCTCGCGCCCGTGGCGAGGATGACGATAGCGTCAAGAAGTGCAGTGAAGCGCCGCTGCGCGCCCCCTTGGTGGTAGCGGTGGCAACCCGTTATCAGGATCACCCCAAGGTGCCGAAGCTGGAGCAGGAGCTCTCTGCCGGTTGCGCCCTGATGGCAATGCAGATGGCGGCGCAGGCGCAGGGCTTCAACGGTATCTGGCGATCCGGCTGGTTTATCTTCGATGAGCAGATCAACAAGGGATTGGGATTAGCGGCAGAGGATCAGCTGGTGGGCTTCCTCTACCTCGGCACCCCCATGCTGGAAGCACGCAAACTGCGCGAACTGCCGCTCGATGAGTTTGTCCGCCGTTTCTGACTCGTCGGTCACGTTTGGTTGAGAAAAGCAAAGCCTCGAGAAATCGGGGCTTTGCTGTTTAACCCTGAATAGTAACCAGAGTGGTTGGGGAAAATAAATGGGTCAAACGGGCTTCGCGCAGCGTAGCAGGTAATTATTTAAATAGTGCGATACGCCTCGCAATCCTGTTGTTTTTCACTGTGTAAAACGTTTGCCTCTCGCTAATATTCTTTTGCCAGTTTAGAAGGACATTCCTTCTAATTTTTCTGCGATGAGAGTCGCAATTCCGTAGCACCTTTTAACGGCCCAACGTCCTCGTGACATTGGGCTTTATTTTTTATGTTATTTTCAGCGCCGTATTGTTTCTCATGCTGTCGGTTTTTTGGGATCAGCTTCAAATCACGAAACAGCCTCCATTGACTCAGGTGCAGGGGGGGGCTCACTGTGGAGGATCAGGCTTGTCTGTTCTGCAGGACGTCGTGTCACAAATAAATATGGGAAATTGCGAGAGTTAGCGAACGAATTAATCGCGTCTCTTTTCGCAAGTGGAGGTTATATGTGGTTTGACAGCAAATTGAAACACGAGAATCAGCAATTCAAAGAGGCGCTGAGAATCAATGGGTTAGAGCATCAGCAGGAGCTTGCTGAGCTCAGGGAAATCATTGCTGAGCATGAACGCATGGTCAGCTTTCAAAATGAAAGTTGTGACAACTTCAATCAGGTCATTGCATGCCAGAACCAGGGGGGGCTGATGCTACAGACGGTGCGTGAGGCTTTGGCTGGTTGCGCTGAGCACCTGATGTTAGAAAAAAGTGCCTTATCTGAACTGGATCAGCTGTTTACTGAAACCCATGATGCAGTGAATGCTCTGGCCACTCGTTCGGTCGATATAACAAAAGAGGCCGAATCTAGCCTCCAGGCCGTCAATGAACTTGGTGTAACGACGGTCGCTATCAATCAGTTTGTGTCAGCGATCCAGGGGATTTCAGAACAGACCAATATGCTGGCGCTTAATGCCGCAATTGAGGCTGCTCGTGCGGGGGAGGCTGGTCGAGGTTTTGCTGTTGTTGCCGATGAGGTTCGCCAATTGGCTCGCAATGCTCACGAAGCCAGTCGTCAAATCGACGGGTTGGTCAGACAGATTATTCATCAGTCGCAGGAGATTAAACAGATCATCGAGCGTAGTCGGGCGGATGCTGTTGATGTGGCCACCTCTTCAAGCCAAATTGGTTCTGTTGTGAAACGCGTGATTGTCCAGTCTGATCGTATGCATAACGTGATTCAGCATTCAGCGCTTACCTCTTTTCTCAACACAACCAAGCTTGATCATGCGGTGTGGAAGAACAATATCTACCGTCTGATTGAGCAGCGACATTTTCATGAGCCAGTCAATGCGCATACCGAGTGTCGATTGGGGAAGTGGTATTTTGAAGGACAGGGTGCGGCCCTATTTTCCAAAATGGAGGGATTCAGCGAGCTGGATAAGCCACACAAGTTGGTTCATGAGAGTGGCAAGGCTGCCTTGCTTGCATGTCAACAGGGGGATCTAAAGCTGATGGTTAAACATCTTGGCATGATGGAGGATGCCAGCATACAGGTGGTGCAATGTATCGATCGATTGACCGAGTCTTATAACAAGTCGAGTACACCACTGAATAGAACTCGGCGCTAATCCGGGTCTGTGAAGAGTTTTTGCAGTCAACTCAGTGTGGCAAGCGTGGGATAAGAGCAAAGAGAGTCGAGGGTGGCGTGATGCCGGGCGCTGTTCCATAACCGTATTGGTGGCAAAAGTTATACTTGTTTCAGGTTATTTGAGTAAGAAACTTGTCATGGATAACCATCTATTTTTCTCACTAGTGCGGTTTTTTTCCAACTCGACCCTATCCAACTGGATCGCGCTCAGGAACACCTTCGTCACCATTTGCAACGTGATCGACTCCATCAGGCATTGGCCGAACATGGTGAGACCGCGGCTGTATCTCCTTGTGGCGATTCCCACCATGTCATTCATTGAGGTCGCGCCCATGACCAACAGCGTTACCGTGGTAAAGCTTGTGGAAAAACGTTCAATCAACGGGATGGCTATGCACTGGCAGAGCTTCATCACAAGCAAAAATGGGCGGTCTGTGCAGACTGCCTCAGCCGAGGGCTGTCGCTGCGAGCCGCAGCCAGAGAGTGTGCCATTAACCTGAAAACAGCTCTTCGTTGGCAGCATCGTTTTATGCGCTATGCGGTTACGACCCGAGCCAAGAAACTGTCCGGGATCGTCGAAGCCGATGAGGTGTAGTGCTTACCTGGAAAACTACCTGGCTTGGTTTCGAGTGGTAAGCGAGGAACCAAATAGAGTCTGTGGATGGTTGTTTGGTGGGGTCATTCGGGTTTCCTGCACGTAGAGGGAACAGCGCCTGATGCCGCCTCTTTTATTGAATGCCAGCTAATGCATGGGAAAAGTTGAATATCCAATCATTAAGTTGTCATATACATTCTGTTTTTTGAATGGCTTGTCGAAAAGTGTTTCACTGACTGGCGAGACGTATAGATTGGCCCCTGGAAGATCCAGACACTTCGCCCCTCTTAACTTAAGAGGTAGTCTTGAAACTATGTTCAGTACTAGTCGCAACGAGAAGATGGTCGAAGTGTTAACAGGGGCTGAGCGCCGTCGACGCCGGACTCCGCAGGAAAAGATCTCCATCGTGCAGCAGACCTTTGAGCCCGGAATGACCGTCTCTCATGTCGCTCGCTTGCACGACGTCAACGCCAACCAGCTTTTCAAATGGCGTAAGCAATTCCAGGAAGGCTCTCTCACGGCGATCACCGCCGGTGAGGATGTTGTTCCTGCCTCCGAGTTGGCTGCTGCCATCAAGCAGATCCGAGAGCTCCAGCGTCTGCTCGGGAAGAAGACCATGGAGAACGAGATCCTCAAAGAAGCCGTGGAGGTTAGCCGAGCAAAAAAATGGATTGCGCATGCGCCCTTGTTGCCGGGGGACGACGATTAAGTGCTGTGAGCCAGGCCCTTAATGTATCGCGTGCGCAGCTATCCGTTCGTGTTCATCGAAAACCAGGTTGGCAAGATGGTCGTCATCATCGCCAGCATGATGATGCTGCCTTACTTGGCCGGATCATGGAGGCGATGGCTGAGCTTCCCTCCTATGGCTATCGCCGAGTCTGGGCGCTGTTACGGCGTCAGTCAGAGGCAACACGACAGCCTGTGGTAAACGCCAAACGGATATATCGCGTCATGCGCGATCATGGACTGCTGCTGGAAAGAAAACCGGCTGCACCATTGACCCCGCGGGCACATAAGGGGCGTGTTGCCGTCAAAGAGAGCAATCGACGTTGGTGCTCAGATGGCTTCGAGTTTCGCTGTGATAACGGTGAAAAACTACGAGTCACGTTCGCCATGGACTGCTGTGACAGGGAAACCTTGGATTGGGCTGCCAGTACCGGGGGTTACGACAGTGACACGGTGCAAGATGTCATGCTGAGGTCTGTCGAACGTCGCTTCGGGGATTCGTTGCCGGCATCACCGGTGGAGTGGCTGACTGATAATGGCTCGGCGTATCGAGCCCATGAGACCCGCGCGTTTGCACGAGAAATCGGGTTGGAGCCCAGAACGACAGCGGTGAGAAGCCCACAGAGCAACGGTATAGCGGAGAGCTTCGTCAAGACGATGAAGCGAGACTATATCGAGATGATGCCGAAACCAGATAGCCGAACAGCGGTAGGCAATTTGGCCATCGCGTTTGAGCATTATAACGAGCACCACCCGCACAGCGCCTTGGGATACCGTTCACCCCGGGAATTTCTGCGCAGTCAGGTATCACAACCCTAAGCGGGAAAAAGTGTCTGGATCTATGGGGTCAAATCCAACGTATGCAGGATGGTTTTCCTGTTTGACCGCGAATAGTAACCAGAGTGGTTGGCGAAAATAAATGGGTGAAACGGGCTTCGCGCACCATCACAGGTAATTCTTTAAATAGTGCGATGCACCTCGCAATCCTGTTGTATTTCACCACGTAAAACGTTTGCGTCTTCGCTGGTATCTCTCTGCCAGTTTAGAAGGGCACTCCTTCTAATTTTTCTGCGATGAGAGTCGCAATTCCGTAGCACCTTTTAGCAGCCCAACGTCTTCGTGACATTGGGCTTTATTTTTTATGGGGTGTCGGGGCAGCAGGTTAGCTGATGGTCGTATCTGCATGCCCGCCTGGCTGGGCACTTTATGATGTCCTGTTTTTGGCTGGCTGGCAGGATCCGGGCCGGGTTGCCCCCATATTGATGTAGCAACCATAGGTACAGTAGAGGGGGGGGCAGATAAAGGCATTTTCTGCCAGTTCGCCAACCAGATCCGCCAGCAGTGCCCGCTGCTCAGCGTCATCCTCCGCCTCCCGACGCAACAGCGCCAGCTCGGGTGCCATGCAGTTGTAAGGTTGGCTGCTGATCATCTTCTGGTATTCAGTCATGGAGGTTCCTTTCCTTTATCGGCCAAGGGATTGGATATTGGCGCCAATGCGGAAGGAGTAACGTGATCATCCACCCGATACGGGCAGAACCAGATTGGCAGGTCTGCCTTCGGCAAAGGCCAGCACATTCTCGAACGCCACGCGAAAGTAGAGTTCGTAGCTGTTTTGCTCCACATAGCCCAGATGGGGTGTCGCCAATACGTTGGGCAGGTGCAGCAGGGGCTCGTTTTGTGGCGTTGCCGGTTCGATGTCAAACACATCGAGCGCGGCCCGTTTCCCTGGATGGGTGCTTAGCTCGGCATAGAGGGCGCCCGGCTCGATAAGCTCGGCCCGGCTGGTATTGACCAGCAGGGAGTCCGCTTTCATCTGTGCGAGATCTGTGCAAGTCACGCAGCCACGGGTTGCCTCGCTCAGGCGCAGATGTAGCGTGAGGATATCGGCTTGACTGAAGAACACCTCCTTGCTGGAGGCGCTGGCATAGCCATCCAGTTCGGCCTGCCTGCACGAAGCGTCACTGCCCCATATCAGCACCGACATGCCAAATGCCTTGCCGTAGCGGGCGATCCGCTGGCCTATCTTGCCGTAGCCCCAGATGCCGAGTGTCCGCCCATGCAGCGTGCGCCCCAAACCGAGGGGGCCTGATTGCTGCCATTGGCCTTGGCTCAAAGCCTGGCTGTAAGCAGGAATGTGACGGGAGGCCGCCATGATGAGCGCCCAGCAGAGCTCGGCGGGAGCAATGGGGCTGCCGATCCCTTCTACCACGGCAACGCCGTACCGCTGGCACAGTGCCGGGTCGATATGTTGGCTGACTTTGCCGGTCTGGCTGATGAGTTTAAGGGTGGGAAGCCGCATTAGCAGTTGTTCGTCGATGCGGGTACGCTCGCGGATCAGTACCACTGCTTCTATCCCTTCCAGCATGGCGGCGAGGCGTTCAGGGTCGCTCTCGCTCTGGTTGAGCACCACGACCTCATGCCCTGCCAGCAGGGCAAAGCAGGGGAGGTGACACACCTGATCCTGATAGTCATCCAGAATGGCAATCCGCATAAGAAGTCCCTCTCGGTTGCGTTGGCTCGGACCGCTATCTTACCGGAATAAAGATGTCTGTTGTTTTCAAATGAACACAGTCAGAAGGGAGGGCGATCAAGCCCATGTCCACGGACGGGGAAGGGCCCGGCAGGCCAAAATAGTCAGGGCCCCCAAACGGGAGCCCTGATGGCATGAGGCTGGCGTCAATGCTGACCGCGCTTAGCCGTGCTTGCGGCCGGAGAGGCGGCACCACTCCTCCTTGACGGCGGTCGGATCCATCTCGAACCACTGGCCGTAGATGGTTTCCAGCTCTGGCGCCTGGCTCTCCAGCACGCCGGAGAGGGCCATCAGGCTGCCCGCTTTGCCGTGGCCGGCGATAAGCGGTGCCAGTTCGCGCAGCGGGCCGGCCAGGATGTTGGCGACCACCACATCCGCTTCGACATCTTGCGGCTGGTCGGCAGGCAGGTAGAGTTCAATCTGGCCTGCAACGCCGTTACGCTCGGCGTTGTCGCGGCTGGCCTGGATAGCTTGCGGGTCGATGTCGATACCGATGACGCGGGCTGCCCCCAGTTTCAGGGCGGCGATGCCGAGAATGCCGGAGCCGCAACCAAAGTCGACCACGGTTTTACCGCTCAGATCCAGCCCGTCCAGCCACTGCAGGCAGAGGGCTGTGGTGGGGTGGGTACCGGTACCGAAGGCCAGACCCGGATCCAGCATGACGTTGACCGCATCGGGGTTCGGCACATCGCGCCAGCTCGGGCAGATCCAGAGCCGTTCGCCAAACTGCATCGGGTGGAAGTGATCCATCCACTCGCGTACCCAGTCCTTGTCTTCCAGCTGTTCGACCTTGTAGCCGACGTTTTCGCCGAAGATCTGCTGGAAGAAGGCGATGGTGGGGGCCGGATCGGTTTCGGCATCGAACAGGCCCATCACTTCGGTCTCGCCCCAGAGCGGGGTTTCACCGGGCATGGGTTCATAGACGGGCACATCCTTGGCATCCATAAAGGTCACAGCCTGGGCTCCACGCCCCAGCAGCATGTTGCTCACCTTGTCTGCGGTCTTGGCAGTGGCGTTGATTCGAATTTGTATCCAGGGCATGGCGTCGACTCTTCATAAATGTGAAACCGCGAGATTCTACCATCATGGGGCAGTGCTGTCGTGGTTTGCCCATGACGTGGGAGGACATGGGGGCTTTTGCCGGATTGGCACGGTTCCTGTATTGCTCTATGCAGGCGAAGACGACCGGTTTTCGCTGAACGCTTTGCTCAAGTTCCGTCATCTTTCACTGCCACCCTCGGGTGGCATTTTTTTATCTGCACTTGTTTGCCTGGTAAAAAGTCTGTCAGACAAAAAAAGAGCAAGGTCGACACCTTGCTTAAGGACGGGCTGGCGTCGACTTGGCGCATTCATGCTGCTGTTGGCACGCCAGATGCAAAGACTAGATTGTCCTGCATAAGGATATGTGTGTGATTGTTACCCCAATGTTCAGGTATTCAGGCCATTTCTCGCGAAATGGCCTCTTTTTTGGCTTATTGTCGGACGTTGGCCTGCCACTGGCGGGCATGAGTGCCGATTGCTGTGCCCGTTTGGGGCATCTCCTTGGTGAACTTATCCCATCATGGTGCGTTTGAGGGCTTAGTTGGCAAAGCCGCTCATGTCGATCACCAGCTTGCCTACCATGCGGCCCGCTTCCACCTCGGCATGGGCCTGAGCCAGCGTGACCGGGGTCAGCGAGGGGATGGTTCTGGTCAGGGTGGTCTGCAATACCCCTTCATCGACCAGTGCCGCCACCCGGCCGAGCAGGCGGTGCTGTTCGATCATGTCCGGGGTTTGGAACAGGGAGCGGGTGAACATGAACTCCTGGCTGAAGGTGACGCTCTTGCTCTTGAGCAGGGAGAGATCCCACGGTTCGCTCGATTCGGCGATGGTACAGATATGGCCGAACGGACGGATCAGCCCCGCCATGGTGGCCCAGTGCTCGGCAGTGGCGTTGGTGCAGAAGATGGCATCGACCTGAGTGATGCCAAGAGCGGTCAGCTCCTCCTGCAACTTGTGGTGGTTCACTACCTGATGGGCGCCCATTTCGAGGCACCACTCGCGGCTCTCGGGGCGGGAGGCGGTAGCAATCACCTCCATGTCGGTGAGCTGGCGGGCCAGCTGGATGGCGATGGAGCCCACGCCACCGGCGCCGCCGATGATCAGCAGCTTGCCACGGCTTTCGCGGGTGAGGGCGAAGCGATCGAACAGGGTCTCCCAGGCGGTGATGGCGGTGAGCGGCAGGGCGGCGGCCTCCACATCGCTCAAGCTGGTGGGGGCGATGGCGGCGATGCGCTCATCCACCAGTTGCAGGGCGCTGTTGCTGCCCGGACGGCTGATATCGCCGGCATACCAGACCCGGTCGCCCGCCTTGAACAGGGTGACTTCGCTGCCGGTGGCGATCACTTCCCCCACCGCATCCCAGCCTAGTACCCGGGGCGAGCTTTCAATTTTGGCCTTGGGGGAACGCACCTTGGTATCCACCGGATTGACGGAGGTGGCGGTGACCCGCACCAGCAGATCCCGCGGACCCGTAACCGGATCGGGCAGGTTTGCGGCGATGAAGCAGTCGGGGTGGTCGCTTGGCAGATAGTGAGTCAGGGCAATGGCTTTCATGGTTATTCCTTTCAAATCGCTGTGTTCGGGATTGCCACTCACTCTAGTCTGGTTAATTATCAAGATTAAGATGGGTAATCGGTAAAGACTGTTTGAATATATGAACAATGTCGATCTGGAGTTGATGGGACTGTTCGCCACCGTGGTGGAGCAGGGGAGCTTTACCCGGGCCGCCGAGCTGCTCGGCATGCCCAAGTCGTCGGTGAGCCAGAAGATCTCGCGGCTCGAATCCCAGCTCGGGGTGCGGTTGTTGCAGCGCACCACCCGCAGGTTGAGCCTGACCCCGCAAGGGGAGCTCTATGTGGAGCACTGTCAGGGACTGCTGGCACTGGCCCGCAGCGCCAATCTGGCGATGGCGCGGCTGCGCTCGGCCCCGGCGGGGCGGGTGCGGATTACTGCCCCCGAGGCGACCGGCACCCTGCTGCTTGGCAAGATCCTCGCCGAGTTTCGCGCCCTCTATCCCGAGGTGGTGCTGGAGCTGACCCTGAGCGATGAGCAGGAGGATCTGGTGGGGGAGGGTTACGATCTGGCGCTGCGGGCGGCACCGCTAAAAGACTCCAGCCTCATCTGTCGGCGCATCGGTCAGGTGGCGCGCCATCTGGTGGCAGCGCCCGCCTATCTGGCGGCCCACGGTATGCCACAACAGCTGAGCGAGCTGGGCCGTTATGCCTGTCTGGTGCACTCAGCCATGCCGGTGTGGCCATTGCAGGAGGGGGGCTGGCGGCCGCAGGGGGCCTGTGTTAGCAACAGCTTGCTGGCATTGCGGGAGATGGCGCTCCATGAAGGGGGAATTGCCCTGTTGCCCCACCATGTCTGTGAAGGGGATTTGGCGGCAGGGCGGCTGCAGAAGGTGTTGCCGGATCAGCCCATTCCGGCCAACCCGTTTTACTTGATCTATCCCAGTCGTGAGCATCTGGCCCCTGCGCTGCGCACCCTGATGGATTTTGTGGCCGAGCGGCTGCCGTTCGCCTGAGTTACCAGCTACTTTCGCTGGCTGACTCCTGATTTGGTTTGAGGCCGAGGGGCACTGACTGGCGTTCCGCCAGCATGCGGATCTGCCCTTCAATCAGACTGGCGCTGGGACCCAGTACCAGCACCAGCTGGTGGTCGTTGAGCTCGATCCAGGAGAGGCAACCTAGCCCCAGCAGGCGGGATTGATCCACCAGTGAAATATCGCGCACCCGCAGGCTGAGGCGGGTGAGGCAGACGCTCATGGCTTGCAGGTTGTCCATCCCGCCCAGCACCTTGAGGTACTGGATCGCCAGCATCTGCGGATCAGAGGGGGCCACGTTTGCCAGCCGTGGATGCTCTTTGGCAATGGGTTTACTCGGCATGCTGAGGGGGGCGCGCTCCAGCAGCTGATAGAACAGCAAGGTGTAGGCGACGAAGAACAGGATGCCGACCGGAATCAGCCAGAAGCTGCGCTCACCGTACTGATAGCTCAGCACCAGATCGAGCAGACCGGCGGAGAAGTAGCTGCCGACCTTGATCCCCAGCCCACTGCAGACCGCCAACGACAATCCGGTTAGCAAGGCGTGGGCGAGAAACAGCCAAGGGGCGGTAAAGGCGAACAGAAACTCGATGGGTTCGGTGATGCCCAGCAGTGCCGAGGTGAGCGCCAGGGTGAGCAGCAGTCCACCCTGTGGCAACCGCTGCATCCGTTGGCGGTGCAGCCAAATGGCAAAACAGGCGCCGGGCAGGCCGAACATGATGATGGGGTAGAGACCGGCCACATACCCTTCATGGAGCGGCTTGGCGGCGGCCAGCGCTTGCAGGTTGCTCTCGCCAAGGCCGATGACACTGCCCAGCACCTGATGCAGCCCGAGCGGGATCAGCAACCGGTTGAGGGTGCCGTAGCAGAAGGCGCCAAACGGCGTGGTGAGCAGCTCCGAGGTGAGCAGGGTCAGCCCCCGTTCCAGTGGCGGCCACAGCAGCGAGAGCGGGATGGCGATCAGCAGGCAGGCGAGCGCCGAGATCAGCAGGCTGGGAAACTCCCCCTTGGCTATTTGCAGCCAGCGGGGCAGAGTTTGCTGGTGTACCCAGGGATAGATGATGGCGGTGGTGAGCCCTGCCAGCAGGCCGCAGATCATCTCTGCATGCAGGTTGGGGGCAAGGGTGTTGAAGGCGGTACTGAGTAGCAGAAAGTTGACGGCACCCGCCAGCGTTTGCCCGCCCAGCTCCTGTCGACTGAGGCCAAAGGCAATTGCCACCGCATAGATAAGCGGCATCTGGCTGAAGATCGCCTGCCCAGTGAGGGAGAGCACCGCCAAATCGAGTACGTCGGGTTGCCCAAGCCGGTAGATCAACGCCGCCATCGGCAGGATGGAGACGGGCAGCAGCAGGGCATAACCGAGCCGCTGCAGGGCTTGGGTAACTATGTGTCGAGTGGCTTTTACGGGCATACAGCGGCAACTTTTTGTGACTTGGCGCACAGTTTACCCGTAAAACACCTCTTTGGGGATAGTATTGGAACCCTTAATTTATCTTTTTGTTATTTCTGCTCGAAAAGTTCCTGCACTTCCCGCGAGGGCGGTGCCGTCAGCAGGCTTACCACGATAAAGACACCCAATCCCAAGCCCAGACTCGGCACTATGGCATGCAGGCCCGCCAGCTTGATCCCCCACTGGCTCAAGATGCCATAGCTGACGATACCGCTAACCATGCTGGCCAGCGCCCCCGGGCCGTTGGCCCGCGACCAGTAGAGGCCAAGCACCAGCGGCCAGAGGAACACGGCCTGCAGACCGCCGAAGGCGAGCAGGTTGAGCCAGATGATCATGTCGGGCGGTTGCAGCGCTGCCAGCAGCACCAGGGTGCCGAGGATCAGGGTGCAGAGCAGAGAGAGGCGAGGGATGCGCACCTCCAGCTTTTCTTGCTTCGGATTGAGGTAGTTGAGGTAGAGATCCTTCACCAGGGTGGCGGAAGCCTGGATCAGCTGGGAATCGATGGTGGACATGATGGCCGCCATCGGCGCTGCCAGAAAGACTCCGGCCAGCCAGGGGGGCAGCACTTCCATCATCAGCGAGGGCATGATCTTGTCCGGGCTGTCCATACCCGGCAGGATGGCACGGCCCAGCGCACCGGCCAGATGCATGCCGAACATCAGCAGGGCGCTCACCACAGTGCCGATCAACATGCCACGATGGAGCGCCTTGCTGTCGCGATAACCAAAGCAGCGCAGCGCCGAGTGGGGCAACCCCACCACGCCGATACAGACCAGGATCCAGAAGCTCAGCATAAAGGGCTGGGTCAACATGTCATCGGCCCCTTGCGGGCTCACCAGCTTGGGATCGATCTCTTTTAGCTGATGGATAAGATTGGGCAATCCATCCCCTGCAATCAGGATCCCGGCCAGCAGGGCACCGGTGCCAATCAGCATGATGATCCCCTGCAGGGCATCGGTCATCACCACCGCCCGAAAACCGCCGATGATGGTGTAGAGCAGTACGCAGCTGGCAAACAGCAGCAGCCCGTGGTGGTAGGAGAGGCCAGTGGCGGTCTCCAGCAGGCGGGCACCACCGATAAACTGCACCACCATGGTGGCGATAAAGGCCAGAATGATGGTGACGGAGCCGAGGATCACTACCGCCTTGCTCTGGTAACGGGCCCACAGCATGTCGTTGATGGTCACCGCATTGACCCGGCGGGCGATGATGGCGAACTTTTTACCCAGCACCCCCAGAGTGAGCCAGACGGTGGGCAGCTGGATCATCGCCAGCAACACCCAGCCCAGACCGATTTTGTATGCCGCACCTGGCCCGCCGATAAAGGAGGAGGCCGAGGTGTAAGTGGCCACCAGCGTCATTGCCAGTACCAGCCCGCCCATGCTGCGGTTGCCGATGAAGTACTCCTGTACGAAGTTGCCTTCCGCCCGATGACGACTGGCCCAAAAGCCCACTCCCAGCACCAGCACCAGATAGATAATCAGCGGCAGCATCAGCTCAAGATTCATGGGATGACCCCTCGTTTTGGTGGGGCAGGGTATCGAGAGGGATCTCCACAAACAGCCGGTTCACCATCAGGGCGCACAGCACGATGAACAGCAACGGCATCACCATGCAGCTGAGCAGGAACCACAGTGGCAGCCCCCATAACTCCAGTTGGAGGGGGGTAAAATAGGCGGTGCCATACCAGGCAAAGAAGTAGAGCAGGGTCAGCAGCAGGCAAAAAGCGGCTTCCCGGCGGGCGAGAGCAAAACGGTTCACCTTGGCCTCCGACGAATTTGAGGGGCGCAAGGATAACAAAAAAGGGCCATGTCGCCATGGCCCTTTTTCAGCAGAGGCTCCTTGCGGAGCTGACTTCTAACGGAAGTCCTATATCTATCAGCGATCCTTACAGACCCAACTTCTTGTGCAGGTAGTGGGCGTTGGTACTGCCACCGTGCAATGTCATCGGGTCTCTATCAGCGATCCTTACAGACCTAACTTCTTGTGCAGGTAGTGGATATTGGTGCCACCGTGCTGGAAGTTTTCGTCTTTCATGATCTCTTTTTGCAGCGGTACGTTGGTCTTGATCCCTTCCACTACCAGTTCGTCCAGCGCATGACGCATGCGGGCGATGGCAATGTCACGATTTTCGCCGTAGCAGATCAGCTTGCCGATCATCGAATCGTAGTAAGGCGGTACCTTGTAACCGGCATAGATATGGGAATCCCAACGCACACCCAGACCACCCGGCGCGTGGAAGCGCTGTACCAGACCCGGAGAGGGCATGAAGGTGGCCGGATCTTCGGCGTTGATCCGGCACTCGATGGCATGGCCATGAATGCGGATATCCTGCTGGGTGATCGACAGGGGCTGACCGGCGGCAATGCGCAGTTGCTCCTTGATGAGGTCGATACCGGTGACCATCTCGGTAACCGGATGCTCAACCTGAATACGGGTGTTCATTTCAATGAAATAGAACTCGCCGTTTTCGTACAGGAACTCGAAAGTACCCGCTCCGCGGTAGCCGATCTCGACACAGGCACGTACGCAACGCTCACCGATGAACTTGCGCATTTCGGCAGTGATACCCGGCGCAGGTGCTTCTTCCACCACTTTCTGGTGGCGACGCTGCATGGAGCAGTCACGCTCGCCCAGATAGAGGGCATTGCCCTGGCCATCTGCCAACACCTGAATTTCGATGTGGCGCGGGTTTTCCAGGTACTTCTCCATGTAGACCATGTCGTTCTTGAAGAACTGGCCTGCTTCGGATTTGGTCAGAGCGATGGCCGCAGCCAGCTCGGCTTCGTTGCGCACTACGCGCATGCCGCGACCACCACCACCACCGGCGGCTTTGATGATCACCGGATAGCCGATGCGTTTGGCAACGGCAGCATTGTGCTTGGCATCGCTGTCAACCGGGCCGTCAGAGCCTGGTACGCACGGTACACCCGCCTTCTTCATCGCTTCGATGGCAGAGACCTTGTCACCCATCAGGCGAATGGTCTCGGCACGCGGGCCGATGAAGACAAAACCGGATTTTTCGACCACTTCGGCGAAATCGGCGTTCTCGGAAAGGAAGCCGTAACCCGGGTGGATGGCCACGGCACCGGTTACCTCGGCGGCGGCGATGATCGCCGGAACATTGAGGTAGGAGTCGGTACTGGCCGGTTTGCCGATACAGATGGATTCGTCGGCCAGCAGCACATGTTTGAGCTCCCGGTCGGCGGTGGAGTGAACGGCCACTGTCTTGATCCCGAGCTCTTTACAAGCACGCAGGATCCGCAGGGCAATTTCACCGCGGTTGGCGATGACTACTTTGTCCAACATGGGTGGCAATTTCCCTTATTCGATGATGAACAGCGGCTCGTCAAATTCGACGGCCTGACCATTTTCAACCAGGATCGCTTTGATCACACCGGCCTTGTCAGATTCGATTTGGTTCATCATTTTCATGGCTTCGATGATGCACAGGGTATCACCGACGTTGACCTGTTGACCCACTTCCGCGAATGGCTTGGCTTCCGGGCTGGAGGAGCGGTAGAAGGAACCAACCATTGGCGAGCGCATCAGGTGACCGCTCGGGGCGGCATCAGCGGCCGGTGCGGCGGCAGCAACAGGTGCGGCGGCAACCGGAGCGGCTTGCTGCATCATCATCTGCGGCATGGCGGTGGTCACCTGACCGGAGAAGTTGCGGCTGATGCGAACGGACTCTTCACCTTCGGAGATCTCCAGTTCGGCAATGCCGGACTCTTCAACCAGTTCAATCAGCTTCTTGATTTTGCGGATATCCATTAGCATTCTCTTTCTTCTTTATCTGATCAGTGATTAACAAGCCGCGCGCAGATGGTGCACGGCCGCGGTTAAAGCGAATTGGTAGCCATCGGCCCCCAGACCACAAATGACCCCTTTTGCGACATCAGACAGATAGGAGTGATGACGGAACGGCTCCCTGGCATGGACGTTTGACAGGTGTACCTCGATAAAAGGGATAGCCACACCCAGCAGCGCATCGCGGATGGCGACGCTGGTGTGGGTGAAGGCGGCTGGATTGATAATGATAAAATCCACCTGGCCCATGGCCTGATGGATGCGGCTGACCAACTCATGTTCGGCGTTGGATTGCAGATGTTCCAGAGTGACACCGAGTTCGCTGGCGTTTAGCTTCAGATCGGCGACGATCTCATCGAGCGTCTTGTTGCCGTAGATGCCCGGTTCCCGTTTGCCCAGCAGGTTCAGGTTTGGCCCGTTGAGCAGGAGAATTCGGTGATTTTGCGACATATTGAGTACATCCTCGATGATAATGCTGCGATCTATCAGCTATCTTGTGGACTACCAGAAATCTAGCCATTTTCTGCGCAAATCGGTGTGCCCTGGCACACAGATTTCGCAATTATATTGATTTCGTGAAAATTAGCAGCATTTTACTGGTCTAATCTCTACATCTGCCTGTTTATTGCTCAATTTTGCTTGCTCGGTATATCCATGACAGCGTTTGCCTTTGCGGCTTCCTGAAAAGAGTAAAGCCGGCACAATGCCGGCTTTACTCAGTTGCAAAGGAAGCAGGATCAGGCCGCTTCCGACTTCTCGCGAATGAGTTTGTCCACGACCCCGGGATCCGCCAGGGTGGAGATATCCCCCAGACCGTCGGTCTCGCCGGTGGCGATTTTACGCTGCATTATGGCGCGCATGATCAGGCCGCTTCCGACTTCTCGCGAATGAGTTTGTCTACTACGCCCGGATCAGCCAGGGTAGAGATATCCCCCAGACTGTCGGTTTCGCCGGTGGCGATTTTGCGCAGGATGCGGCGCATGATCTTGCCGGAACGGGTCTTCGGCAGCCCCTCTGCCCAGTGGATCACATCCGGGGTGGCGATGGCGCCAATCTCCTTGCGTACCCACTCCTTCACCTCTTTGTGCAGCTCTCGGCTCGGCTCTTCGCCTGCGATCAGGGTGACATAGGCGTAGATGCCCTGACCCTTGATCTCGTGCGGAACCCCCACCACCGCCGCTTCGGCGATCTTGGGGTGGGCGACCAGCGCCGACTCGATCTCGGCAGTGCCCATGCGGTGGCCGGAGACGTTGAGTACATCATCCACTCGCCCTGTGATCCAGTAGTAGCCATCTGCATCGCGACGGGCACCGTCGCCGGTGAAGTAGCGTCCCGGGAAGGTGGAGAAGTAGGTCTGCTCAAAACGCTCGTGATCACCGAACACGGTGCGCATCTGGCCAGGCCAGGAGTCGGTGATCACCAGATTGCCTCCGGTGGCACCCTCCAGCGGCTCGCCCATATTGTCCACCAGCGCCGGTTGCACCCCGAAGAAGGGCTTGGTGGCCGAGCCCGGTTTCAGGTCGGTGACGCCGGGCAGCGGGCTGATGAGGATGCCGCCGGTTTCGGTCTGCCACCAGGTATCAACGATGGGGCAGCGCTCGTCACCAATGGTGCGGTAGTACCACTCCCAGGCTTCCGGGTTGATGGGTTCGCCCACCGAGCCCATGATACGCAGGCTCTGGCGCGACGTGCCGGTGACCGCCTCGTTGCCCTTGGCCATCAAGGCGCGGATGGCGGTCGGCGCGGTATAGAGAATGGTGACCTGGTGCTTGTCCACCACCTGACTCATGCGGTTGGTGGCCGGGTAGTTGGGCACCCCTTCGAACATGATGGTGGTGGCGCCGTTGGCGAGTGGCCCATAGACCAGATAGGAGTGGCCGGTGACCCAGCCCACATCGGCGGTACACCAGTAGATATCCTGCTCGTGGTAGTCGAACACGTATTTGAAGGTGAGGGCGGCATAGACCAGATAGCCGCCGGTGGTGTGCAGTACCCCTTTCGGTTTGCCGGTGGAGCCGGAGGTGTAGAGGATAAAGAGCGGATCTTCGGCGTTCATCGCCTCGGGCGGGCAGTCGCTGCTGACGGTGGCGGTCGCTTCGTGCCACCAGATGTCGCGGTGGTTGTGCCAGGCGACATTGCCGCCGGTGCGCTTGAGCACGATCACCTTGTTGACCTGGGTTTCCGGGTTGGTGAGCGCTTCATCCACATTCTTCTTGAGTGGCACCGGACGGCCGCCACGCAGTCCCTCGTCGGCGGTGATCACGATGCGCGAGCCCGAGTCGATGATGCGGCCAGCCAGCGCTTCCGGCGAGAAGCCGCCGAATACGATGCTGTGTACCGCGCCGATGCGGGTACAGGCCAGCATGGCGATGGCGGCTTCGGGCACCATCGGCATATAGAGGCAGACCACGTCACCGCGGTGAACCCCTTGTGCTTTCAAGACGTTGGCAAACTTGCACACTTCGCTGTGCAGCTCGCGGTAAGTGAGTTTGCGATCTTCGGCGGGGTTGTCCCCTTCCCAGATGATGGCGACCTTGTCACCCCGTTCGGCGAGATGGCGATCGAGACAGTTGGCAGAGACGTTGAGCTGGCCATCTTCAAACCATTTGATGGAGACATGGCCCGGATCGTAGGAGGTGTTCTTGACCTTGCTATAGGGCTTCATCCAGTCGAGGATTTTTCCCTGCTCTCCCCAGAAGGCGTCCGGATTGTCGATGGAGGCCTGATACATGGCCTCGTACCCGGCCTTGTCCAGCAGGGCGCTGTCACTGATATGGGATTTGACCGGGTAGACCTTGCTCTCGCTCATCTGTCACTCCTTTGAATAGTTCTTTTAATGATTTCTTAACAACTTATACCTTTGGTGGCGGAGGGCAATTAGACTTTTGGATAGGCGGCAACATTTGGTTACAGGGCTATCGGTGACAATGAAGCCTCGAGTGAGTAGAAAGGAGGCATGTGATTAAAGGAGGTGGTTATGTTCTCCCTGTTATTATGTGCATCACTCTGGCAGTTTGAGCCGCCCATCCGGCACCAGCAGACAAGCTCTCTCAAGATTTATTGATTACCCGGCAGGAGGCTGCGCCTGTGCTGCGGGATCTGGTGGCCGCTCAGTTGGGCCAGGCATTGCAAGAGCAGAGCCCTGCGGTCACGCTGACGTTTACGGCTCCGGAGTCCCGTTATCCGGCTGATTCGCCATTGGCGAGGCAGTCCAATGAGCGTGAAGGGCCCATATCCCGCTTGATGATCGGTCGGTAGTCGGCATTATTGGCATGCCGCCACTACCAATGTGCTTGCGATCTGTGCTTTCGCTTCAAGACATCAGTCGCTGATGCAGGCGGTCACCCATATGGTTGACCTGCAGCGGTTTACTGAACAGATAACCCTGCCCTTCGCCGCAGTTGAGGGATTGCAAAAACACCTGCTGGGCTAGCGTCTCAATCCCTTCGGCGGTGACCTCCATCTCCAGACTGTCGGCCAGATTGATGATGGTGCGGCACAATTCTCTGCTGTTTTTGTCATCCGGTAGCGCCTGCACAAAAGCGCGGTCGATCTTGATGCGATCGATGGGCAGGGTCTTGAGCAGGCTCAGTGATGAGAAGCCGGTACCAAAGTCATCGATGGCAATCTGCACGCCGAGACATTTCAAACGGGTAAAGAGATCCAGGCTCTGGTCGACTCGCTGAATGATGCTCTCCGTTACCTCTATTTCCAGCTTCTCCGGCGGAAAGCCTGTTTCGCGCAGAATCGCTGCGACGCGCTCTACGTAGCCGGGTGAGCGCATCTCTCGCACCGAGACATTGACCGATAATCGTGGTACCGGCAGCCCTGCAGCTAACCATTGTTGTCCCTGCTCGCAGGCATTGCGCATCACCCATCCCCCGATTTTTTCGATCAGACCGCACTCTTCAGCGACCGGAATAAAACGCGTCGGGGCAATGACCCCTTCATTCGGGTGTTGCCAGCGTACCAGTGCTTCCAGCCCGCTCAGGTCGCCATTGGCAAGATTGGTCATGGGTTGATAGAAGATGCAGAGCTGTTCCAGCTCTAGCGCCTTGATCAACCCCTGTTCGATATGCATCCGTTCACGCGCTTGGGCTGCCATGCTCGGGGTGTAAAATTGATAGCCGTTGCGCCCCTGGCTTTTGGCTTCATACATGGCGCTGTCAGCGGCACTGACCAGGGTTTCCGGGCTATTTGCGTGATCCGGATAGATGGCGATACCGATGCTGGCCGAGATGATGACCTGCTCATCGGCCAGCTGCACCGGTTCGTGCAAGACGCCCAGCAGCGTATTGGCGAGGGAGGCCAGCTCTTCGGGTTGCTCCAGATAGGGGATCAGTACCAGAAACTCGTCGCCGCCGAGGCGGGTCGCCAGATCGTTGTGCTGCAGGCAGCAGCGGATGCGTTCAGCCAGCCGCTTGAGCAGCTCGTCGCCGACACCATGGCCCAGACTGTCATTGATCAGCTTGAAGCCATCGAGATCGATAAAAAGCAGCCCCAACCGTTTACGATTGAGCTGCGCGGTTTTCAGCTCAAGGGCCAGCCGCTCCTGCAACAGCTGGCGGTTGCCCAGCTCGGTAAGGGGATCGTGATAGGCAAGATGATTGAGTTCGGCCTCTACCCTGCGGATGGCACTGATGTCGGAGAGGGCGATCACATAGTGGGTGGTGTTGTTGAAGTTGTCGTAGACGGCGCGGATCTGCTGCCAGGAGGAGAAGTAGCGGCCATCCTTGCGCAGACAGACCATCTCGCCGTGCCAGGCGTTATTGCCGGGGTGCAGGTGGCTCCAGGGGTAAAGGAGGTCAGTGTAACGTCTGGGGTGCATGATCAGATCCGGCGTATGCCCTATCACCTCCCAGGCTTCATATTGGGTCAGCATGGTGAAGGCCGGGTTGACCGAGAGAATGTGGTGCTCATTGTCGAGGATGATGATCCCCTCGGCGGTGGTATCGAATACTACGTTGGCCTGCTGGAGTCTCGCCTCTTGGCGGCGGCGGTCGGTCGCGCTGCGGATAACGCCCATCACCCGCTTTCCAATGGACTCGGTGGCGGGGACATGATCGCCATGAATATCGACCCAGTTGCGCTCGTTGAGAGCGCTCATGTAACTCAGTGTCAGGTTGATGGATTCATGACCTTGCAGGGCTGCCTTGAGCTGGCTGGCTGATTCGGGCTCGAAGCAGTCGATGAAGGCCTGTTGTCCACCCCGGTGCTGATGGAGCTGGCTGCCCGGCAGTGGTGCAATCTGGCCGTCGAACAGCAATCTATCCTCCTCGACGTGCCACTCCCAGACGCCTATTTGTGCCGCCTGCATCGCCAGTTGCAACCGTTGTTCACTTTCATACTGCTCGGTGACATCTCGTACGATAGCGAGGATCCCGTTTAGCTCCCCTTTATCATCGTGCATGGGACTGTAAGTGGCTTGCCAGCGTCGGGCGCTGCTGTCGTATGCCGCCTGACCCGTGATGGCGACATTCACATAGGAGATGCCGCTGCCAATGATCTGCTGAAACATGGGTTCCAGTGTAGGGGCCAGCTTGGGCACTACCTCTCGGAGGTGTTTACCCAGATGTTCCTCGATGCTTTTGCCGTTGATGTCTGCCAGCACCTGATTGACTTTGCAGTAGCGAAATTCGCGGTCAAAGACGCCGATGCCCAGAGGGGCGTTATCCATCAGCTGTTCCAGGACAGTGTGATCTGACAGCTGGCTCAACATTGCCTCGGCGTCGGCGTTGAAAAGCTTCCCATCCATGATGACCTCAGCATTGATTGATTTGTCACTTGCATCAATTGTCAGTATGGCACGAACTATTTAGCAGGGAGTCAAGCGGAGTTATCTGGTTGTTATGTTGAATAAATGTTGCGCGATGTGTCGGCTATCTGCTGCGTGCTGCCACAGAGTCGCAGTATCAAAAAGACCCCGCCGAAGCGGGGTCTGGTTTACTGCCAAACAGTGCGATAGAAGAGGGCTTAATCCCGATCCGGGGTCAGCACGGTCGGTTTGGAGTTCGGCAGCATATCCGGATGATCCAGGTTGTAGTGGAGGCCGCGGGACTCCTTGCGCTGCAGGGCGCAGTTGACGATAAGCTCGGCCACCTGCAGCAGGTTGCGCAGCTCCAGCAGGTTGTTGGAGACGCGGAAGTTGGCGTAGTACTCCTGCACCTCCTGCTTGAGCAGGTCGATGCGGCGCTTGGCGCGGGCCAGCCGCTTGTTGGTGCGCACTATCCCCACGTAGTCCCACATCATCAACCGCAGTTCGTGCCAGTTGTGCTGGATAACCACCAGTTCGTCGGAATCGTCCACCTTGCTCTCGTCCCACACCGGCAGGCGCGGCGGCTCCACGCTCATCGGCAGCTTGGCCAGAATGTCGGCCCCCGCCTGATGGGCATAGACCACGCATTCCAGCAGGGAGTTGGATGCCATGCGGTTGGCGCCGTGCAGACCGGTGTAGGTCACTTCGCCGATGGCGTAGAGGCCGGGGATATCTGTCTGGCCGTTGTTGTCGATCATCACGCCGCCACAGGTGTAGTGGGCGGCTGGTACGATGGGCATCGGCTCCTTGGTGATGTCGATGCCGACCGCGAGGCAGCGCTCATAAATGGTCGGGAAGTGCTTGATGATGAAATCGGCCGGTTTGTGGCTGATATCCAGATACATGCAATCCGCCCCGAGCCGCTTCATCTCGTGGTCGATGGCGCGGGCGACGATGTCGCGCGGCGCCAGCTCGGCCCGCTCGTCAAACTCTGGCATAAAGCGGCTGCCGTCCGGGCGGCGCAGATAGGCCCCCTCGCCACGCAGCGCTTCGGTCAGCAGGAAGTTGGGGTCGTCCGGGTGGAACAGGCTGGTGGGGTGGAACTGGTTGAATTCCAGGTTTGCCACCCGGCAACCGGCCCGCCATGCCATGGCGATGCCATCGCCAGAGCTCACATCCGGGTTGGAGGTGTACTGGTAGACCTTGGAAGCACCACCGGTGGCCAGCGCCACGAAACGGGCGCGGATCACCTCGACCTGCTCGGCGTTGCGGTTCCAGACGTAGGCGCCCAGTACCTTGTTGCCCGGCAGGTTGAGCTTGCGGGTGGTGATGAGGTCGACCGCGTTGAAGCGCTCCATCAGCTGGATATTGGGGTGGGCGCGCACCTGATCGATCAGGGTGAGTTGCACCGCCTTGCCGGTGGCATCCGCCGCGTGGAAGATGCGGCGATGGCTGTGGCCCCCTTCGCGGGTGAGGTGATAGTGGGATTCCCCATCGGCGTCCTGCTCTTGATCGAAGGGAACTCCCTGCTGGATCAGCCACTGGATGGATTCGCGGGCGTGGCGAGCGGTGAACTCCACCACGGCCGGGTCACACAACCCTGCCCCGGCGTTGAGCGTATCGCTCACATGGGATTCGATGCTGTCGGTTTCGTCGAAAACGGCAGCGATGCCTCCTTGCGCATAGAAAGTGGCCCCCTCACTGATGGGCCCCTTGCTCAGAACCAGGATTTTGGCGTGGTCTGCCAATCGCAACGCGAGGGACAGACCAGCGGCACCGCTGCCAATGATCAGTACATCGCAAAGGTATTCAACACTTGCTTTCATAAGTATCATTGGCCTGGATTAAGAACTGGCACCATGGTAGCCCAAGCGAGGGCGAGGATGCAGCCTGCGTCACATTTTTTTCAATTGAAGCGAACTTTCTCTGATTCTCCCTGTCTGAACTTGTGCGCTTAGGAAGGGCCGGAAAAGAAGAACGATAACCTGATGGGGGTTTTACGGCTCTGATGAGCGACCAGAATCTACTGGACGAACAGCTGGTTGAACGGGTCCAGCGCGGCGATAAAGCAGCATTCAACCTGTTGGTAAAAAAATACCAGCATAAGGTGGTCAACCTGGTGGCCAGGTATGTCAATAATCCCGGTGATGTGCCCGATGTGGCGCAAGAGGCCTTTATAAAAGCCTACCGGGCATTGCCGACATTCCGTGGCGAAAGTGCTTTTTACACTTGGTTGTACCGTATTGCCGTGAACACGGCGAAGAATTATCTGACCTCCCAGGGGCGCAGGCCGCCCAGCAGTGATGTGGAGGCTGACGACGCAGAGTCTTATGGTGGTGGTGAAGCCTTGCAAGAGGTGGCTACCCCTGAAAACCTGGCGCTGACCGACGAGATCCAGCGCACAGTGTTTGCCGCTATCGAGGCGTTGCCGGAAGACCTGAGGACAGCGATCACCCTTCGTGAGTTGGAAGGGTTGAGCTATGAAGAGATTGCCGAAATCATGGATTGCCCTGTGGGTACGGTCAGATCCCGTATCTTCCGGGCGAGGGACGCAATCGATAAAAAGCTGAAACCTCTGATCGAGAATTAACTGGGGAAAGACGGGTTAACTTATGGCAAATAAAGAGCAAATCTCTGCCCTGATGGATGGTGAACTGAGTGATGCCGAGGTGTTGAACGAGTTGGAGATGGATTCCGACTTGCAAGATACCTGGGGTCGTTACCACCTGATAGGCAATGCCATGCGGGGTGACCTGTCGGTCAATCTGCAACTGGATCTCAGCGCCAGCATCATGGCTGCGCTGGAAGATGAGCCTACCATACTGGCACCCAAGCCGGTTGAGGTTAAGCCTGTGCTGCAACCAATCGTTGCGCCGGTCAAGACAGATTCCAATGTGATACCGCTGTTCCGCCGGGTCGGTCAGCAGCTTGGTCAATATGCCATTGCCGCCTCCGTTGCCGCTGCCGTTATCTTCGGGGTGCAGCAGTATCAGGGGCAAGATGGTCTACCAACCAATCCGGTTCTGAATACTATTCCTATTGGTGGTAGTGCCTCCCCTGTGAGCGTTCACTATCCGCAACAGGATGGCACTCGTGCCCGTCAGCAAGGGCTGACCGAGCAGCAGATGCAGGATCAGCGGGAGCGCGTCAATGCCTTCTTGCGTGACCACCAGTTGCAGCAACGCCTGTTGCAAGACAGACAGATTCAACAATAACGTATTGTCAGGGATCAAATCGTGCGCCAGTCCAGCCGTATTTTGCTGGCCTCTCTCCTGCTGATCAGTGCCAAGGCCTCGGCCGACGATAAGTCGGCCGAGGCCTTGTTGCAGCAGATGCAGAGTGCCGTGCAGCAGCAAAACTTTGAGTTATCCATGGTCAAGGCCCGTCAGGGGCGTCTTGAACCGATCCGCATCAGCCATGCGGTGATCGATGGCCAGGAAGTCGCCCATCTCAGTTACCTCGATGGCAAGGCGATTGAATATCTGCAACGTCAGGATGAATACACCTTTTTCGAGAACAGCCACGAGCCTTACACCCTGAAAGATGCCCGTTTTCCTGGTGTCTGGTCGACCTTGGTGAAGATGCCAATCGCGCGGGTGCTGGAGAGTTATGATCCGGTGCTGGCTGGCCGTAGTCGCGTTGCCGGTGTGGTGGCGCAGGTGGTCAGACTGGTGCCCAAAGAGGCAGACAAGTACGGCTTCGTGCTGTGGATTGATGAGCAGAGCAATCTGTTGCTGCGGGTCGACATGGTGGAGCGGGAAGGCAATCTGGTGGAGCAAGTGTTGGGGGTTGAGCTGGCGTTGCAGAGCAAACCCGCCCCCTGGTTGGTGACCCTGGCCAAGAGCAAACAGCCTGCCGCCTTAGCGCTGGAAGATGCCTATCCTGCCCCCCAGCAAGCCCTTAACTGGCAGATTTCCTGGCTGCCAGATGGCTTCAAGATCCTGTCGCAAGACCGCCATCAGCTGGTGACCACCAGTATGCCGGTGGATTACATGATGCTATCCGACGGGTTGGTGGATTTGTCGGTCTATGTCTCCCGGGTTGACCCCAAACAGGCGGTGCGTCAGCAGCTGATCCGCCAGGGCGCCACCTCGCTGGTGAGCTATGTCAACGATGTGGGGGTCGAGATCACAGTGGTGGGTGAAGTACCAGCCGAGACCGCCAAGCGAATTGCCGAGTCGGTCCAGCCGTTGGCCCGTAACGAAGCAATCCCCTGATGGGCTATGACCGGAACATCCCGGCTTGCCGAGCGCGGCGTGTTGTCTTCAGGTATCTTTATGCTTTTTCAGATCCCTTTGTTGAACCCGAGGTCTTGCCGTGAATGAGATGAGTGAAGAGTTGGCGACCGTGGTGGCCATCGAGGGAGACCATGTCTGGGTAGAGTGCGAGCGGCGCTCTGCCTGCAGTGGTTGCCAGCAACAGTCCAACTGCGGCACTGGCACAGTGGCCAAGGCATTTCCTCTCAGGGCACAACGCTTGCGGGTCAAAATGACCACCGAGGTAGGTGTTGGCCAGCAAATTCGGCTGGGTATCCCGCAGCAGAGCCTGCTGCGCGGTGCCGCTCTGGTCTACGTCTTGCCGCTGTTTTGCCTGCTGGCAGGCGCCTTGTTGGGGAAGCTCTGGTTGGCACCGCTGCTCCTGGGCGGGGAGGGAGTTACCATTCTCTGCTGCCTGTTGGGGGGCGGACTGGGTTTTTTACTGGTTCGTTACTTTTCCAACCGCCTCGATCAGGGCTGCTACGGCCCGCAGATGCTTGGCGTGGTGGTTCCTGTCCATATCCTCTCCTGACCGAACACGCGCTATTTCACGGGTGCTGGCGACTAAAGAATGGCCGTCAGCCGGGTTATCCAGTAAAATCGCGCCTCCATAACTGACCTTAACTAATTTTGAGTGACTCTTGCTCGATGAAACACATTCGTAACTTTTCGATTATTGCGCACATCGACCACGGTAAATCGACCCTGTCGGACCGTCTGATCCAGACTTGCGGTGGCTTGTCCTCCCGCGAGATGCAGGCTCAGGTGCTTGACTCCATGGACCTGGAGCGCGAGCGCGGCATTACCATCAAAGCACAGAGTGTGACCCTGAACTACCAGGCACAAGACGGTAACACCTATCAGCTGAACTTTATCGACACCCCGGGCCACGTAGATTTCTCCTACGAAGTCTCCCGCTCGCTGGCGGCCTGTGAAGGGGCGCTGCTGGTGGTGGATGCCGGTCAGGGGGTTGAGGCACAGACTCTGGCCAACTGCTACACCGCCATGGAAATGGCGTTGGAAGTGGTGCCGGTGCTGAACAAGATTGACTTGCCTGCGGCCGAGCCGGAGCGGGTTGCTGAAGAGATCGAAGATATCGTCGGTATCGATGCGATCGATGCGGTGCGTTGTTCTGCCAAAACCGGTCTCGGAGTTGACCTGGTGCTGGAAGAGATCGTTGCGCGTATCCCGCCACCGGAAGGTGATCCGGATGCCCCGCTGCAGGCACTGATCATCGACTCCTGGTTCGACTCCTATCTGGGGGTGGTGTCTCTGGTGCGGGTCAAGAACGGCTCGCTCAAGAAGAACGACAAGATCAAAGTGATGACTACCGGCCAGGTATGGGGTGTCGATCGTATCGGTATTTTCACCCCCAAGCAGGTGGATACTCAAGGACTGGGTTGCGGCGAGGTAGGTTGGGTTGTCTGCGGTATCAAAGACATCCATGGCGCGCCAGTGGGCGATACCCTGACGCAAGCCAAGAACGGTGCTGACAAGCCACTGGCGGGTTTCAAGAAGGTCAAGCCGCAGGTTTATGCCGGTTTGTTCCCCATCTCCAGCGATGATTACGAGTCGTTCCGTGACGCCCTCGACAAGCTCTCTCTGAACGATGCCTCCTTGTTCTTCGAACCGGAAAGCTCCACAGCACTGGGCTTTGGCTTCCGTTGCGGCTTCCTCGGTATGCTGCACATGGAGATCATCCAGGAGCGTCTGGAACGCGAATACGATCTGGATCTGATCACCACTGCGCCGACCGTGGTCTATGAGATTGAGCTGAACAATGGCGAGACTATCCATATCGACAGTCCGTCCGCCATGCCGCCGGTTAACAACATCAAAGAGATGCGTGAGCCGATCGCCGAGTGCAACATACTGCTGCCGCAAGAGTACATGGGGAACGTCATTACCCTCTGTATCGAGAAACGGGGCGTGCAGACCAACATGGTCTACCACGGCAATCAGGTTGCATTGACCTATGACATCCCGATGGCAGAAGTGGTGCTCGACTTCTTCGACCGCCTGAAATCCACCAGTCGTGGCTACGCCTCGCTGGATTATGGCTTCAAGCGTTTCGAAACCTCCGAGATGGTTCGTCTGGACATCATGATCAACGGTGAGCGGGTTGACGCGCTGGCCATCATCACCCACAAGGAGAACGCCCAGTATCGCGGTCGCCAGGTGGTTGAGAAGATGCGTGAGCTGATCCCCCGTCAGATGTTTGATATCGCCATTCAGGCATCCATCGGCAACCAGATCATCGCGCGCAGCACCGTCAAGGCACTGCGTAAGGACGTAACCGCCAAATGCTACGGTGGTGACGTGAGCCGGAAGAAGAAACTGCTGAACAAGCAGAAAGAAGGTAAGAAGCGGATGAAGTCTGTTGGCCGTGTTGACGTGCCACAGGAAGCCTTCCTCGCGATTCTCCATGTCGGAAAGGACTAAAAATAGATGGCAAGCACGTTTTCCCTGATCTTGGTGGTGGTCTGTGTGATCACCGGTTTTATCTGGTGTCTGGACAAGATGATCTGGTCCAAACAGCGAGCCGCCAAGATTGCCGTGGCCCGTGCCCATGGCGGTGCCCACCTGGATGAGAAGACCCTGGCCAAGGTTGCCCCCGTGCCGGTCTGGATTGAGCAGACCGCCGGGATCTTCCCGGTGATCACTTTTGTGCTAATCCTGCGTTCGTTCATCTTTGAACCGTTCCAGATCCCGTCAGGTTCCATGATGCCCACCTTGCTGGTGGGCGACTTTATCCTGGTGGAAAAGTTTGCCTACGGTCTGCGGGATCCTGTGACCAACACCAAATTCCTCGAAACTGGCGAGCCGGTGCGTGGTGATGTGGTGGTGTTCAAGTATCCCCTTGAGCCGCGCGTTGACTACATCAAGCGGGTGGTTGGCATGCCGGGTGATCGGATCATCTATCGCAACAAAGAGCTGATGATCCGGCCGCGCTGTGCTGAAGCAGGTGGCAAGGAGCAGGAAGGGAAAACGTGCCCGGGCTTCAAGAAGCTCGACATCAAGTTTGAACAAAGAGGCGAATTTACCCAGATGGGGATCCCCCTTGACCGCTATACCGAGCAGTTGGGTGATGTTTCTCACGAGACCTTGCGCAACCCGCTGATGCCGGATCTGGTTGGTCGTTACTATCGCCAGCCCGGCACTTATCCTGATGAGTGGGTGGTACCGGAAGGGCAGTACTTCGTGATGGGCGATAACCGTGACAACAGCACCGACAGCCGTTTCTGGGGCTTTGTGCCCGAGCAGAATCTGGTCGGCAAGGCGGTCGCTATCTGGATAAGTTTTGAATTTGAGCGCGAAGAAGGCTCCCTGCTGCCAAGTTGGGTACCGACAGGGGTGCGCTTCAACCGCATTGGCGGAATCAAGTAAATGAATA
Source organism: Aeromonas sp. EERV15 (assembly GCF_900079845.1). NCBI lineage: Bacteria > Pseudomonadati > Pseudomonadota > Gammaproteobacteria > Aeromonadales > Aeromonadaceae > Aeromonas > Aeromonas sp. EERV15. The sequence goes on from NZ_FKKY02000023.1 coordinate 76,469, forward strand.
TCAAGATGAACAGACTGCAGTCCCGTCTCGGGCATGTCTTTCAGGATCAAGAGTTGCTGACCCGCGCATTGACACATCGCAGCGCCGGTTCTCGTCACAACGAGCGACTGGAATTTCTGGGTGACTCCATTTTGAGCCTGGTGATTGCTGATGCGCTGTTCCACCGCTTCCCGCAAGCGGCAGAAGGGGATCTCAGCCGGATGCGTGCCACTCTGGTACGTGAAAAAACCCTGGCCGAACTGGGCCGGGAGTTTGACCTCGGGGATCATCTGATCCTCGGGCCAGGTGAACTCAAGAGCGGTGGTTTTCGCCGTGAATCCATTCTGGCCGACACGGTCGAGGCGGTGATTGGCGCCGTCTATCTGGATACGGATCTTGAGGTGGTGCGGACACTGCTGCTGAGCTGGTACGCCAGCCGTCTGGACGAGATCAAGCCAGGCATCGAGCAGAAAGATCCCAAGACCCGCCTGCAAGAAATTTTGCAGGGAACCCGCAAATCCCTGCCGACCTACACAGTGACTAACGTCAAGGGTGAGGCCCACAACCAGGAGTTCACCGTCCAGTGCGACGTGGAAGGTCTGGATGGTCCGCTCAAAGGGGTCGGCACCAGCCGCCGCAAGGCCGAGCAGGCCGCGGCGCAGCAAGCGCTGGACAAATTGTCATGACAGGTACGTCTGATTCAAAAAGGCGCTGTCTTTTAACACCACAAGCTTTGGAACAACTGTCATGACAGATACTACCTACTGCGGCTTTGTCGCCATCGTGGGCCGCCCTAACGTGGGCAAGTCCACCCTGCTCAACAAGTTGCTTGGCCAGAAGGTCAGCATTACTTCGAAAAAACCCCAGACCACCCGTCACCGGATTTTGGGGATCGATACCGACGAGAACTATCAGACCATCTTTGTTGATACTCCGGGCCTGCACATCGAAGAGAAGCGGGCCATCAACCGCTTGATGAACCGTGCCGCCACCAGTTCGCTGGGAGATGTGGCCATGGTGGTATTCATGGTTGACGGTACCCACTGGACCAAGGATGACGAGATGGTGCTTGGCAAGTTGCGCCACTTGCCCTGCCCCGTGGTGCTGGCGGTCAACAAGGTCGATAACGTCAAAGAGAAAGAAGACTTGCTGCCCCACCTCGAGTGGCTGGGTCAGCAGATGAATTTCTCCCACATCCTGCCCATCAGTGCCGAGAAGGGCACCAACGTGGAGAAGATCCGCGAGTGGGCCAAGGATCTGCTGCCGGAAAACAACCACTTCTTCCCGGAAGATTACGTGACCGACCGTTCGTCACGCTTCATGGCCTCAGAAATCATCCGTGAGAAGCTGATGCGCTTCACCGGTGAGGAGCTGCCCTACTCGGTGACGGTGGAGATCGAACGCTTCAAGGTGGAAGAGAACGGCCTCTACCACATCCACGGCCTGATCCTGGTGGAGCGCGATGGCCAGAAGAAGATGGTCATCGGCAACAAGGGCGAGAAGATCAAGACCATAGGTACCGAAGCACGTCTCGACATGGAACGGCTGTTCCAGAACAAGGTGCACCTCGAGCTGTGGGTCAAGGTCAAGTCCGGCTGGGCTGATGACGAGCGTGCCCTGCGCAGTCTCGGCTACGGTGACGATTAAGTGGCGTTGATGGATTGCTGAGCCCGGCTTTCGTCATCCACAGTCGGCCCTATCGGGAGACCAGCCAGCTGGTCGAGGTCTTCACCCAGGATAGTGGCCGATTTACCCTGGTGGCTCGCGGTTCTCGCGGGCCACGCTCCCCCCTCAAGGGGCTGCTGCAACCCTTTACCCTGCTCACCATCGCCTGGCGCGGCAAGGGGGATCTCAAGAACCTCACCCAGGTCGAATGCCCGGATCACTCCCTGCGACTCGGTGGCGACCGCCTCTTCTACGGCCTCTATCTCAACGAGCTGGTCTACTACCTGCTGGAAGCGCACACCCCGTTCCCCGAAGTGTTCGACGCCTATGCCCGTGCCATCATGGCGCTGGCCGATGGCGAGACCCCGGAGCTGCCGCTGCGCCGCTTCGAGTTTCTGCTGCTGCAGGCGCTGGGCTATGCGGTGGATTTCGAATACACGGCGGACGATGAGTCGCCTATCGAGACGACCCTGCTCTATGGCTTCGAGCGTGAATTGGGCTTTGTCGCTTGCGAGCGGGCGCCGGATCCCCGTACCCTGTTTCTCGGTGCCCACCTGCTGGCCTTTGCCGAGGGGCGTTTCGATACTCCGCCCTTGCTGCAGGCGGCCAAACGTTTCAGCCGACTGGCGCTGCAACCCTATCTGGGCAAGCGTCAGTTAAAGAGCCGGGAGCTGTTTTTAAAACGCCGCAATAGCTTGGGTTAACCGCTCTGCGGCGTTACCCGACACGGTAAGAATGTTACCTACGTCCGATTAGGCTGCGCTAATCGAACCTACGGGCTGATATACGGATATTCGCGCGGTAGCCGCGCAGTCAACAGATGAAGAGTTTCAAGGAGTTCTCAATGAGTGAAATCTATCTGGGTGTGAACATCGACCATATTGCCACCCTGCGCAACGCCCGTGGCACCCAGTATCCGGATCCGGTACAGGCTGCCTTCGTGGCCGAGCAGGCTGGTGCCGATGGCATCACAGTGCATTTGCGTGAAGATCGCCGCCACATCACCGACCGCGACGTGGAGATCCTGCGCCAGACTATCCAGACCAGAATGAACCTGGAGATGGCGGTAACCGAAGAGATGATCGGCATCGCCTGCCGCATCAAGCCCCACTTCGTCTGTCTGGTACCGGAGAAGCGCACCGAAGTGACCACCGAGGGCGGTCTGGACGTGGCTGGCCAGCTGGACAAGGTGACTGACGCAGTGGCCCGCCTCTCTGCCGTGGGGGCTCAGGTATCCCTCTTTATCGACGCAGATCCCCTTCAGATCGATGCGGCTGCCGAGAGTGGCGCCCCCTTTATCGAGATCCACACCGGCCGCTACGCCGATGCCACCACCGATGCCGAGCGCAATGCCGAGTTCAAGCGCATCGCCGCCGGTGCCTCCTATGCTGCTGGCAAGGGGTTGAAGGTCAATGCCGGCCACGGCCTGCACTACCACAACGTCAAAGCCATCGCCGCCATTCCCGAGCTCTATGAGCTCAACATCGGCCACGCCATCATCGGCCGCGCCGCCTTCGACGGTCTGGCCAAGGCCGTGAGCGACATGCGCCTGCTGATGCAGGAAGCCCGTCAGGGGATCTGATCCGCCAGCCAGGGCGCGGCCTGATACCGGTCGCCAAAAACAACAAGGGACGCTACGGCGTCCCTTGTTGTTTTTGGGCCTGTTCACGGGAGGGCAATGGGCTGGCGGCCACCGCGCTGTAATAACCCAGCACAATCGGCTATAAGCAGTTGATGTCAAAAGGGTTACACTGGTTGGCCCTGTGAGCTGGACGAGATTGTTATGGAGCACCCCCTGTACCACCCCGATATCACCGCCCTTGAACCTGTCGCTCGTGCGGCGGGTGCAGCCATCATGGCGATCTACCGCGAGCCTTTTGCGGTGGAGTACAAGAGCGACGAGAGTCCGCTCACGGCTGCCGACAAGGGAGCTCATGAGGTGATTGTGCAGGCGTTGGCGCGGCTGACCCCCGATATCCCTGTGCTGTCGGAGGAGTCAGACCCCGAGGTAATGGCCGCGCGCCACGGCTGGTCACGCTACTGGCTGGTGGACCCCCTCGATGGCACCAAGGAGTTTGTCTCCCGTAATGGTGAGTTCACCGTCAACATCGCGCTGATTGAAGAGGGGGCGCCGCGCTGGGGACTGGTCTATGCGCCGGTGCTGGACCAGCTCTGGTATGGCGGCAAGGGGCTCGGTGCCTGGCGCATTGCCGATGGCAAGCGAGAGTCCATCCAGACCCAGCCTCATCGGGAAGGAGAGGCGTGGCGGGTCGTGGGCAGTCGTAACCATCTGTCGCAGGAGACCCTCGATTTCTTGGCTCCTTTTGGTGAAATCGAGCTGGTCTCCATGGGCAGCTCCCTCAAATTCTGCATCATCGCCGAGGGGGGGGCCGAGCTCTATCCGCGCCTTGCGCCGACCTGTGAGTGGGATACCGGCGCGGCGCAGGCGGTGCTGGAGGGGGCGGGTGGTAGCGTCACCCAACTCGATGGCTCACCCCTCGCCTACAACAAGCTCGACATCCTCAACCCCTGGTTTGTCGCCAGGGCGTGACCTGCCGGTGCCCTGAGCATCGCTCACATCGCCCAATAAAAAGAGGCCGGAGCGGGTTGTGCACCCGTTCCGGCCTCGTTGCATCTGACGCGGGTTTAAAAGACTTTCTTGAACGGCTTGATGGTGACCTTGGCGTAAACACCGGCGGTCACATAAGGGTCGGCATCAGCCCAGGCTTTGGCGTCAGCTTGCGAGGCAAACTCGGCGATGACAGTGCTGCCGGTAAAGCCTGCATCGGCTGGGTCCTCGGCATCGATGGCCGGGTTGGGACCGGCGGTCAGCAGGCGCCCTTCATCCTGCAGCGCTTGCAGCCGGGCCAAGTGGGCAGGGCGAACCTGCTTGCGCAGTGGCAGGCTGTTGGGGACATCTTCTGAGTAGATGAGATACCACATGAGAGGATCCTTTTCTGATGAGGGTTATTTTTTCAGCTCGTTCTTTTGTTCGGCAGGGATGTGGCGGTAGAGATAGACGCCGCTCAGCAGGGTAAAGACCAGCGTCATCCCCAGCAGGCCGAATACCTTGAAGTTGACCCACATCTCTTGCGGCAGGCTAAATGCCACGTAGAGGTTGAGCAGGCCACAGACGGTAAAGAAGCCGACCCAGCCGAGGTTGACCTTGTCCCAGACTGCATCGGGGGCTTGCAGCTCTTTGGCCAGCATCTGTTTGATCAGGTTCTTGCCAAAGCCGTAGCGGCTGATCAGCAGGCCCAGCGCGAACAGCACATTGATGATGGTCACTTTCCACTTGATGAAGGTGTCATCGTGGAAGAATACGGTGAGGCCGCCGAAGAAGCCGACCAGGATGAAGGTGAACAGTTGCATCTTCTCGACCTTGCGATAGCGGATCCAGCTGTAGAGAAGTTGCAGACCGGTCACGACCACCAGTGCGCCGGTGGCCATATAGATGTCGTAAAATTTATAGACCGCAAAGAAAACGATAAGTGGAATAAATTCAATAAATTGCTTCATGTTTGGCGCATAGCCCTCAGAAATAGACCGCAAAATTTTGTCCAGTTTACCTGCAAGGTAAACAACGGCAAATGAATAAGACCGCCCAATTTACGTCCAGTTCCCTGGCGCGGCGCTAGCCAAATAGCTGGCGGGCAAGGGGCTCGCCCAACCGTTTTTGATCCGCCAGCAGCTCGCGGATGTGGTGCTCTTCGATAAGCGGGTTGAGCAGCACAGCCCGCAGCAGGGTGAGCGGCTGGGCACCGTAGCGCACCACCGCCCGTTGGGTGCGGGAGACAAAGCTGTGCCCCTCGGCGCGCTGGGCTTTTTGCAGGGTCACGTTGAAGTCGTTGATCTGCGCATTCGCCGCTTCGTCCAGCGCCTTGCCCTGCAGGTGGGGCGGGATGCAGCGGTAGGAGAGCAGGTTCATCACCGGTGCCGACATCAGCTCGAAGGCAGGATCGCTTTCGATGAGCTCGGCCATCAGTCGGGCGCGGTCGTAGTTGGCCTCGATGAGGCGGGCGTAGCCCTGCTGGCCAAACAGCTGGAAGGCAGCATCCAGATAAAGGGCGTTGGCCGGGCGGGTACCCTCCAGCGTAAAGCGACCCTGATCGAACGAGGTGGCGCGAATAGCGTAGGGGGCTTCGCGCTTGACCGCCATCATCAGGTCGGGCTGGCGGCAGAGCAGCATGCCGGTACCGAGCGGCACCAGCAACTGCTTGTGGCCATCCAGCGTGACGGTGTCAGCCCGCTCAATGCCGGTCAGCAGGCTCTGATAGCGGGGGGAGAAGAGGGTCGGGCCACCCCAGGCGGCATCCACATGAAAATGGATCTGCTCGCGCTCGGCGATGGCCGCCAGCTCCGGCAGCGGATCGATGGAGCCAAAGTCGGTACTGCCCGCCACGCCGACCAGCGCCAGCACCTTGAGCTTCTGTTCTTTGCACTGGATCAGCGCCTGCTCCAGTGCAGCCAGACTGAGCCGGTTCTGCTCGTCGGTCTCAAGGCGCCAGACGCTGCGGGCGCCCAGTCCCAGCAGATCCATTCCCTTGTCGAAGGAGTAGTGCATCAGCCGCGAGCCCAGAATGACGGCGCCGCGATAGCCCTGCTCATAGAGGGCGAACAGATTGTCGCCGCAGGCGCGGTTGCGGGCCAGCCACAGCGCCGTGACGTTGGCGATGGTGCCGCCGCTGGTCATGACGCCGAGGGCGGCATCCTTGGCATGCATCTGCTCGCCGTAGAAGGCATCGTCCCTGCCATAGATGAGGCGGTGCAGCTTGGCCAGCACCTCCCGCTCCAGAAAGCTGAGCAGGCGGGATGACTCCATCTTCATCGGATTCTGGTTCAGCATCACCAGCAGACGCGACAGCTCGGCGGTATAGGCTGGCAGTGGCGCTGTCATATGGCCCATGTAGCGTGGCGAGGTGAGGTGAGAGGCGCCGGGCACCAGGGTGGCCAGCCGTGCCAGATAGTGCTCGATGGAGAGGCCGACCGCAGGCATGCGGGATTGATCGAGCTGGTGGGTGAACTGGTCGCGCTGGTAGGGGGCCTGACTGTCATCCGAGTGGTGAAAATGTGCCAGCATGGCGCTCATTGCGTCGCCAAAGGCGGCATCCGGTTGTGTAAACAGCTCAGTCAACTTCATCAGGTTCTCCAGACCAGGTCACCGGGTAGGTGTCTATGCCACTTGTCTCGGGCATCGGCGGCAGAGCATACACCAAAGGTTGGCAGGTGGCAGCCACCCCATTTTTTAAGCGAACACTTGTACTCTGAAATGGTGCTGGGTTAGAGTGAGCCCATTAAAGCTGGAGTAAACGATATGAGTGGCGTGACAGATTATTCTCCCCGTGAAGAGTTAGCCAACCGGCTCAGCCACGGATTGGGATTGTTGCTGGGGGGTATCGGCCTGGTGCTGTTGCTCATCAAGGGCTGGGGGCAGGGCACGCAGGCGCTGGTGAGTTACAGCCTCTATGGCGGTAGTCTGGTGCTGCTCTATCTGGCGTCGACCCTCTATCACAGCATGGCTGAAGGGCGTGCCAGACGCTGGTGCAAGGTGTTTGATCACTGCGCCATCTATCTGCTGATTGCCGGTACTTACACCCCCTTCCTGCTGGTGGCCCTCGATACGCCGCTGGCGAAAGGGTTGATGGTGGTGATCTGGGGCCTGGCGCTGGCCGGGGTGGTGTTCAAGCTGGTGTTCATCAACCGCTTCAAGAAGTTGTCGCTGTTTACCTACTTGATGCTGGGCTGGTTGTCACTGGTGGTCATCTACCAGCTCTACATCCATCTGGCCGGTGAGGGGTTGCTGCTGCTCGGACTCGGCGGCCTGATCTACAGCCTCGGGGTCATTTTCTATGTGGCCAAGCAGATCCCCTACAACCACGCTATCTGGCACCTTTTTGTGTTGGGCGGCAGTGTTTGTCACTTTATGGCCATTTATGGCTATGTCGCTTGAGTAGCCCTTAATTGGTATTTTTAGCGCGTAAAAAGGATAAATTCGTGCGGTATCACACAGTTGGCGTCAGCGTTTGCTGACAAGCTAGGGACAGTTCAATTCGCAAAGGATGCACGAAATGAGTGATATCGCGCTTTCCATCAGCATGTTGTCGCTGGTGGCAGTGCTAGGGCTCTGGCTGGGAAACTGGCGAGTCTATGGCGTTGGTCTGGGGATAGGGGGAGTGCTGTTCGGCGGCATCATTGTGGGTCATTTCGCTGGTGCTTCCAATCTCGCACTGGACGCACAAACCCTTCACTTCATTCAAGAATTTGGTTTGATCCTGTTTGTATATACCATCGGCATTCAGGTCGGGCCGGGCTTCTTCGCGTCATTACGCAGTTCGGGTCTCAAACTCAATGCCTTTGCCGCCCTGCTGGTCATCCTTGGCTGCGTGGTGGCCGCCGGATTGCATCAACTGTTTGATGTGCCATTACCGGTCATTCTGGGGGTCTTCTCCGGTGCCGTTACCAATACGCCATCCCTCGGTGCGGGCCAGCAGATCCTGGCCGAGCTGGGCGCTGCGCCCGGTTCGACCGGCCTGATGGGGATGGGCTATGCGGTCGCCTATCCGTTCGGCATCTGTGGCATTTTGCTCACCATGTGGCTGGTTCGGGTGTTCTTTCGCATCAAGATCGACGATGAAGCCGCCCAGTTCGAGCAACAGACTGGTAAAACCAAGGAGAGTTTGCAGACCATCAACATCGCGGTGCGCAACCCCAATATGCACGGCTTGATGCTGAGCGAGATCCCGAGTCTCGATGAGTCGGATGTGATCTGCTCTCGCCTCAAGCGCGGCGAAGAGTTGATGGTGCCGCGGCCTGATTCCCGCATCGAGCTGGGTGACTTGCTCCACCTGGTGGGTGAACGCCATGCGCTGCATAAGGTGTTGCTGGTGTTGGGGGAGGAGGTGGAGACCTCGCTCTCGACCCGGGGCACCGATCTGCGTGTCGAGCGGGTTGTGGTGACCAACGAGCAGGTACTTGGCAAGAAGATCCGCGATCTTGACATCAAACAGCGCTATGACGTGGTGATCTCCCGTCTTAACCGCGCCGGTATCGAGCTGGTGCCAACCAGCCAGACCAGTTTGCAGTTTGGTGACATCCTTAATCTGGTGGGACGCCTGGAGGCGATCGAGGCGGTTACTAATGTGGTCGGCAACGTGCAGCAAAAACTGCAACAGGTGCAGATGTTGCCGGTATTTATCGGGATTGGCCTCGGTGTGCTGCTTGGCTCCATCCCCTTCTATCTGCCCGGTTTCCCGGCCGCCCTCAAATTGGGTCTGGCGGGTGGGCCGCTGGTGGTGGCGCTGATCCTGTCGCGGATCGGCAGCATCGGCAAGCTCTACTGGTTCATGCCACCCAGTGCCAACCTGGCGCTGCGGGAGATCGGTATCGTGCTGTTTCTGGCCGTGGTGGGCTTCAAGTCGGGGGCCGGTTTTATCGATACCCTGATCAACGGTGATGGCCCGGCCTGGATGCTCTATGGCATAGCGATCACCCTGATCCCGCTGCTGGTAGTCGGTGTGCTGGCACGCCTCTACGGCAAGATGAATTACCTCACCTTGTGCGGCTTGCTGGCAGGCTCCATGACTGATCCTCCCGCGCTGGCCTTTGCCAACGCCATGCACCCGACCAGTGGTGCCAGCGCGCTCTCATACGCCACTGTCTACCCGCTGGTGATGTTCCTGCGGATTATCTCGCCACAGCTGCTGGCTATCATCCTCTGGGCTGGCGCCTAGGGTTAATCTAAACAGGAGCATGCCTTGTCATGCTCCTGTCACTATTTTGTAATGTATTGATAAATTAGGTTTTTACCCTTCCGACCTCGCCATTTTATACCCTCCTGCCTGGCTGAACGATTCAGCTTCAAATCAGTCTATCCTTTCGAATTTTCGAGCTGGTTATTTGCTCCATCTGTATGCACAGTAGGATGTGGTTTATTGCATTCAAATCAGGATTCAGGAGAGAACATGATTACTAACACCGTTACCATGGAACAGGGCATCACCATTACCCAACTCAAAGGGCAGGCTTATCAGATTGCTGCCGATGGCAGTCAAAAATTGTTGGCTGAAGGTGATGTATTGCCGAAAGGTGCAGTGATCATGTCGCCGGATGGTGCCAGCTTTATGGGTGGCGGACAGTCATTCAATGTGCAACCGGCCAGCGAGCAGAGTGAGCCCGCTGAAGAGGGGGATGCTCCCCAGCTGGCGCAAAACGGTGCAGCTGGTACTCCTGATGATATCAATGCCTTGCAACAGGCGATTTTGGGCGGCGCTGACCCGACCCAGGCCTTTGAAGCCTCTGCCGCAGGCGGTGCACCTGCCGCCGGTGGTGGCGGTATTGGTGGTGTCGCCGGAGCCAGTGGCAACGGTGGGTTTGTCACCATCGACCGTACCGGTTCCGCTACCATTGCCGAAGCCACCTTCGATACCACCTACAACGCCACTGGCGAGCCACCGCTTGAGGCCGTTGGTGAAGATGATCCTCTGTTTACATCCGCCAACCTTGTCTTGAGTGCAGATCCACAGGTGAATGAAGGTGGGCTTATTACCTTTACCGCGACACTTGATGAACCTGTTTTTGGTTCTGACTTGGTTATTCAGCTGTCCAATGGTGCAGTGATTACCATTCCCGTCGGGCAGAGTTCCGGTTCGGTCACTGTTGCTGCTCCGGCAGACAGCCCTTATGTCGATCCGTCAACGATCACCGTTTCGATTACCGGTACTCTGGGCGGTGGTTTCAACCAGATCATCACCAGCCCTTCAACGACCACCCAGATTAACGACACTGTCGACACCACCACTGTGACCCTGGGCGCCCCGGCGCAGGTCAACGAAGGGGGCCAGATCACCTACAGCGCCAGCGTCAATAACGCCCCGCAGACCGATCTGGTCCTAGCGTTATCCAATGGGACCAGCATCACCATCAAGGCGGGCGAGCTGAACGGCAGCGTGACGGTCGATGCCCCGAGTGACGATGTTTACAAAGATGGCAGCAGCCTGACGGTGAGCATAACCGGCAGCAGCGGTGGCAACTACGAACAGCTGGACACCAGCAGCAAGGTGACCACCGCGGTGGGCGACACCGTGGACACTACCACTGTGACCCTGAGCTCGGCCACCAACGGCCAGACCGTGACCGAGGGCGGCAGCATCGTCTACACCGCTAGCGTCAGCAACCCGGTGACCGGCAGCCCGCTGAGCGTGAGCTTGAGCAACGGGGTGGTGATCACCATTCCGGTCGGGGCCAGCAACGCCAACAGTGCGCCGGTGCTGGTGCGCGGCGATGACGCCTACCAGCAGGGTGAGCAGGCGCTGAGTGTCACCATCGGCAGCACCAGCGGTGGCAACTACGAGAGCGTGGCGACCACAGGCACCATCACCAACACCGTGGTGGACGACAACGACACCGCCTTCACCCTGAAACTGTTTGCGGTGGATGCGGAAGGTCAGCTGGTCGACAGCTCCACTGTGTCGGAAGAAGGCGAAACCAGCGCGTACTACGTGGTGCGCGCGGTGGATGCCAACGGTACCGTGCTGGCGACCCAGCCGGGCGGCAACGTGAGCGTGAGCTTTGGCAACCTGGGCACGACCAGCAGTGCTGACTACAGCGCCAGCAAGACCACGGTCGCGGTAGGCGAGGTGTTCAGTGCCAAGGCGGTGAACGACGCGCTGGCGGACAACGGCGAGCAATTCAAGGTCAGCCTGAATGGCG
>NZ_FKKY02000161.1:0-440 GCF_900079845.1 Aeromonas sp. EERV15
GCCTTGCACGCCTCCCTGGCGGCCCAGGACGACCGGCTCGCAGACCTGTGCGACGACCTGTCCGACGCCCTCCTCGATCTGCTGTGACCGCGCCCGCCTCTGCGCGCCGAAAGCGGCTCCTCAGCGCCGTCGGCGTCTTCCCGCCATGAGCGTCCCCATCGCCACGAGCAGCCACGCCCCCGCCGTCCCTGGCGATGTCCCCGGACGTGCGGCGCACAACCCGCTCGTCCCCAGGTACTCGCCGTCGTCGCGAGGCCTCTCCTCGGGCGTCACAGGCTCTCCGGGCTCCACCGGATCTCCTGGTAGCGCCGGCAGCACCTCGAAGATCCCCTCCAGCTGATCATCCGGCGGCCCCCCCTGTCCGGCATCGCTGAACCACCGCTCTCCCGCACCGTCGACCTGCACCAGCCCGAAGAATTCGTCGTACACGCCTGGCATCG
>NZ_FKKY02000158.1:0-441 GCF_900079845.1 Aeromonas sp. EERV15
CCGAGGTCGAGTCCGCGGCCTTACTGGACGACTGCCTGGATGCATGCCGCACGGCGCTGCCGCTCATTCTGGCCGGGCGCATCCAGGGTTACGGTGCGCTGCGGCTGCGCTACCACCTCGAGACGGCGCGCGCGCTGGCCGTCGAGGTCGCCGCGCTCGATGCTGTCGTGATCGATGCTGCCGGCGCCGGCGCTTCGAGGTCGGCGCGGCTCCGTGACTCACGGGAGCTCCGGCGGGCCGGACTGCGCGCCTTCAGGAACCTGTCCGGGCGGTCGCCGGAGCAGCTCGCGCGGGTGAAGAAGCTGGCCGAGGAGGCCGAGCGGCCCGACACCCGCGCGCGAACGCTGGAGACGCTCGCACGGGAGCTGGAGACGATGATGGGCACGATGCCAGCTCGGGTGCTCGCCGACGCAGGCGCCACGCCGGAACTGCTCGCGGCGC
>NZ_FKKY02000024.1:0-65752 GCF_900079845.1 Aeromonas sp. EERV15
AGGGTCCTAAAGGGCCGTTGGAGACCACAACGTTGATAGGTGGGGTGTGTAAGCGCGGCGACGTGTTGAGCTAACCCATACTAATTACCCGTGAGGCTTAACCATACAACACCCAAGAAGTGTTCTGGGCCTTGTAGCAAGTGCATGAACTACTAACTAATTCAGTGATAACGACAAGCCATGAGCAACATCGTTATTCACGTCAGCTTTCTAGATTAAGAATTTGCCTGGCGGCCATAGCGCCGTGGAACCACCTGATCCCATGCCGAACTCAGAAGTGAAACGCGGTAGCGCCGATGGTAGTGTGGCATTCGCCATGCGAGAGTAGGACACTGCCAGGCATCAATTAAGCAACTGCAGCGATGTGGTTGGTCGCGATACAACGTCAGGTTGTATTGGACAAAAGATTTAGATAGCGCACACAGTGCGGTCTTTACCGGTTAGTGTGCTGATATGGCTCAGTTGGTAGAGCGCATCCTTGGTAAGGATGAGGTCCCCAGTTCGACTCTGGGTATCAGCACCATGAAAGCAAAAGCTTCCCTGAAAAGGGAGGCTTTTTTGCATTTATCTCTCGGTAAAAAGTCACCATATCCTCTGCTGATCGCCATTTCGCAGGGTTTCATACTTCTCCATTACTCCCCATTTTTGTGGCTCGTTTGACCACAAAACCCATTAATTTCGCGATATTCATCGTGGTTTGATTGACGTAAAACGTTTTACATGTAAAATCCGGCGCGTTTTGCCTATTACGTGGAGAGAGAGCATGGCGCAGGATAACGAATACTGTTTGGGGGCGGTTCCCGCCAAAGGGCGCAAAGGTGTGCTGTCGCTGATGCTGGTGATGCTCGGCCTGACCTTCTTCTCTGCCAGCATGTGGACCGGCGGGGCGCTGGGTACCGGGCTGGTGTTCGATGACTTCATCAAGGCGGTACTGATCGGCAACTTGTTGCTGGGGATCTACACCGCTTGTCTCGGTTATATCGGTGCCTCGACAGGTCTCTCTACCCATCTGCTGGCTCGTTACTCCTTTGGGGTGAAAGGTTCCTGGCTGCCTTCGCTGCTGCTGGGCGGTACTCAGATCGGCTGGTTCGGCGTTGGCGTGGCGATGTTTGCTCTGCCGGTACAGAAGGCGACCGGGATCGATGTGAACTGGCTGATCGCCATTTCGGGCATTCTGATGACGGTGACCGTCTACTTCGGGATCTCCGCCCTGATGGTACTGAGCTTTGTGGCCGTACCGGCTATCGCACTGCTCGGTGGTTACTCGGTCTGGCTGGCGGTGACCTCGACCGGTGGCATGGCGGCGTTGCAGCAGGTGCAACCAAGCAATCCCATCGAGTTCACCACGGCGCTGACCATGGTGGTCGGTTCCTTTATCAGTGCAGGAACCCTGACCGCCGACTTTGTTCGATTTGGTCGCAAACCCTGGGGCGCCGTCATGATTACCATGGTGGCGTTTTTTTTGGGCAACACTCTGATGTTCGTCTTCGGCGCAGCCGGTGCGGCGGTGACCGGGCAGGCCGATATCTCGGAAGTGATGCTGATGCAGGGGCTGCTGATCCCCGCCATTCTGGTGCTGGGCCTCAATATCTGGACCACCAACGACAACGCTCTATATGCCTCCGGCCTTGGTTTTGCCAACATTACCGGTCTCAAGAGCAAGCCGCTCAGCGTGATCAACGGCCTTGTCGGCACGGCTTGCGCCCTCTGGCTCTACAACAACTTTGTCGGCTGGCTGGCCTTTTTGAGTACGGCAATTCCGCCGATCGGTGGCATTATCATCATGGATTTCTTGCTCAATCGTGAGCGTTACCGTCAGTTTGCCGATCAGCAGTTCGAGACGGTGCGCTGGCAGGCGCTGGTTGCTACGGCAGTCGGGGTGGCTGTCGGCAAGTGGCTGCCGGGCATAGTGCCACTCAACGCGGTATTGGGCGCCGCCTTCACCTATTTCATTTTGGTTCGCCTCACCCAGCGGCCGGTTCTGGTACAGGAAGCTAGCAAATGCTGATTCAACATATTCGTTTTGCCGATCGGGAAGGGTTGTGGCAGATCCGCTGTCAGGATGGGGTCATCACCGCCATCGAACCCCATGACGAACATGCCGTCGCCGGTCGGGTGCTGGACGGGGAGGGGGGGCTGGCGATCGCCCCCTTTATCGAACCCCACATTCACCTCGATACCACCCAGACGGCCGGTGAGCCGAGCTGGAACCTCTCTGGGACTCTGTTCGAGGGGATCGAGCGCTGGGCCGAGCGCAAGGCACTGCTGACCCATGAAGATGTGAAACAGCGCGCCATCCAGACACTGAAGTGGCAGATCGCCAACGGCATCCAGTTTGTGCGTACTCACGTTGATGTCTCCGATCCCAATCTGGTCGCGCTCAAGGCTATGCTGGAAGTGCGGGAGGAGATGAAAGAGTGGGTCGAGCTGCAAATCGTTGCCTTCCCGCAGGAGGGAATCCTCTCCTACCCCAACGGCAAGGCATTGCTGGAGGAGGCGCTCAAGCTGGGGGCCGATGTGATCGGCGCGATCCCCCATTTCGAGTTTACCCGGGAATATGGGGTCGAAAGTTTGCACTACATCTTCGATCTTGCCGAGAAGTATCAGGTTCTGGTCGATGTGCACTGTGACGAGATCGATGATGAGCAGTCCCGCTTTATCGAGACGCTGGCAACCTTGGCCTACGAGCGCGGTATCGGCCATCGGGTGACGGCCAGTCACACCACCGCCATGCACTCCTACAATGGCGCTTATGCTTCCCGCCTGTTCCGGCTGCTCAAGATGGCAGACATCAACTTCGTGGCCAATCCGCTGGTGAACATTCACCTGCAGGGGCGCTTCGACACCTATCCCAAGCGCCGCGGTATCACCCGAGTGAAGGAGATGCTGGAGGCGAACATCAACGTCTGCTTCGGTCACGACGACGTGTTCGATCCCTGGTACCCCATGGGCACCGCCAACATGTTGCAGGTGCTGCACATGGGGCTGCATGTCTGCCAGATCATGGGTTACGAGCAGATCAACGATGGTCTGAAGCTGATCAGCAGCCACAGCGCTCGCACTCTGAATGTGCAGGATCGTTATGGCATCGAGGTGGGCAAACCGGCAAACCTGCTGATCCTGCCCGCCGACAACGGCTTCGATGCGGTGCGTCGTCAGGTGCCGGTGCGCTATTCAATACGCCATGGCAAGGTGATTGCCCAGACCCGTCCGGCCCAGACCGAAATCATGTTGGGTCAGCCCGAGCCGATCGATTTCCGGCGCTGAGTTTTCAATCAGGCTGGATGACGATTAGTTCCGCCTCTGGGCACAAGGGCCGCCATTGCGACATAATGGCGGCCTGACCCTGAGGGAGTGACAACATGCAAACCTGGTTCTATGTTGCAGCAGGGGGGGCTATTGGTGCCTCCCTTCGTTTTGGGATTGCCGAATTGATGGCCTTGCTGTTGGGCCGCCACTTCCCTTACGGGACTCTGGTGGTCAACGTGGTGGGCTCTTTCATCATGGGGATAGCTTATGCCCTCATCAGCCACGGTCATATCGTGGAGCACCCGATGAAGCCCCTGTTGATGGTCGGGGTCCTCGGTGCCTTGACCACCTTCTCTTCCTTTGCCCTCGATACAGTAGTGCTGGCTCAACACGGAGCTTATCTGAAAGCACTGCTCAACATTGCGCTCAATCTCTTCCTCTGTCTGGCCATGGTGGTGCTGGGCATGCAGTTGGTTGCGAGCCGGGTTTAAGGTGTCCGCACGCCTTTGGCTCTGGTAAACTGGCGGCCATTCTTTGCTCTATGGGTGTTTAAGGGATGTCAGAACAAGCAACGACAACGCATTTTGGCTTTACAACCGTGGCCGCGACCGAGAAGGAAACTCTGGTAGCTGGTGTCTTCCATTCGGTGGCAGCCAAGTATGATCTGATGAACGATCTGATGTCGTTCGGCATCCACCGCCTGTGGAAGCGCTTCACCATCGACTGCTCCGGTGTGCGCAAGGGCCAGAAGGTGCTGGATCTGGCCGGTGGCACCGGTGACTTGACCGCCAAGTTCTCCCGCATCGTCGGTGAGACCGGCCAGGTGGTGCTGGCGGATATCAACGATTCCATGCTGAAAGTGGGCCGCGACAAGCTGCGCAATCTGGGGGTCGCCAACAACGTCTCCTACGTGCAGGCCAACGCCGAGGCGCTCCCCTTCCCGGATAACCACTTCGACGTCATCACCATCGGCTTCGGCCTGCGCAACGTCACCGACAAGGACAAGGCGCTCGCCTCCATGTTCCGGGTGCTCAAGCCGGGTGGCCGTCTGCTGGTGCTGGAATTTTCCAAGCCGGTCAGCGAAGTGATCGCCAAGCTCTATGACCTCTACTCCTTCAAATTGCTGCCGAAAATGGGCGAAATCGTCGCGAACGACGGTGAAAGCTACAAGTATCTGGCAGAGTCCATCCGCATGCACCCGGATCAGCAGACCCTGGCGGGCATGATGGAAAATGTCGGGTTCGAGCAGGTCGAGTTCTACAACCTGACTCAGGGTGTGGTCGCCCTGCACCGCGGTTACAAGTTTTAAGGTTGCCTATGCCAATCCCGATACAACTGGATGCCATGGTCACCGCGGTGATCGAAACCAGCCTCAACCAGTTGCTGGCGCTGGACAAACAGAGCCCGGAGCGGCTGCGCAAACTGGTGGGCAAGGTGCTCAAGCTGGAGCTGCGTGAACTCAAGCCGCTCTGGTTTGTCTTCTCCGAGCGTCGGCTGGATGTGCTGGCCCTGCATGAAGGGGAGGCCGATGCGGTGCTCAGTCTGTCGCTGACCGCCCTCGGTCTGCTGAAAGATCCGTCCGCCCTGACCCGCTATATCCGCGAGGAGAAGCTGGATCTGAGCGGCGATCCCCAGCTGGTACAGGCATTCAGCGTGCTGTTGGGCGAGCTGGATATTGACTGGGAAGAGGAGCTGTCGCGCTATACCGGCGACGTGCTGGCCCACACCCTGTTCAGTGGTGCCCGTCAGGCGCGCCGTCTGGTCGGCCGTGAGCTGTGTCGCACCCGCAGCCAGCTGGCGGAATATCTGACCGAAGAGGCCCGCCTCGCGCCCGGCCCGCTGGAAGTGGCGAGCTTCAACGATGACGTCGAGGTGCTGGCCCAGCAGCTCAAGGCTGTTGAACTGCGGCTGGCCCGCTTCGAACAGCAGGTGACCTGATGACCCCGAAGGAGTTCAAACGCCTCTATCGCATCATCACCATCCTGCTGGAGCAGGGCATCGACGAACTGGTGCCCGCCCGCTATCAACCCTGGCCGGGTCGTCTGGCCCGTCGCTCCCTGTTCTGGCTCAAGAACAAGCAACCGGAACTCAGCCGTGGTGCCCGCATCCGTCTCGCCTTCGAGGCTCTTGGCCCCATCTTCATCAAGTTCGGCCAGATGCTCTCGACCCGCCGCGACCTGTTGCCGCCGGATATCGCCGAAGAGCTGGCCCTGCTGCAGGACAGGGTGCCCCCCTTCTGTGGTCAGGCGGCGCGCCAGCAGATCGAGCTGAGCCTGGGTTGCCCCATCGAGACCCTGTTTGACGACTTCGACGAGACGCCACTGGCGTCGGCCTCCATCGCCCAGGTGCACACCGCTCGCCTGAAGGAGAGTGGCCGCGAGATCGTCATCAAGGTGATCCGCCCCGACATCGAGCCGGTCATCGAAGCCGACCTGCGGCTGATGCAGGCGCTGGCCCGTCTGGTGGCCCGTTTCGCGCCCCAGAGTGCGCGGCTGCGTCCCATCGAGGTGGTAGAGGAGTATCGCAAGACCATCCTCGACGAGCTCAACCTGATGCGCGAAGCGGCCAACGCTATCCAGCTGCGCCGCAACTTCACCGGCTCCGAGGCGCTCTATGTGCCTGAAATCATCACCGATCTCTGCCGCGAGCAGGTGCTGGTGATGGAGCGCATCTATGGCATTCCGGTCTCCGATATTGAGGCGCTGGAAGCCAACGGCACCAATATGAAGCTGCTGGCCGAGCGCGGGGTAGAGGTCTTCTTCACCCAGGTGTTCCGCGACAGCTTCTTCCACGCCGATATGCACCCGGGCAATATTTTCGTCTCCTACGAACATCCGGAAAATCCGCTCTGGATTGGTATCGACTGCGGCATCGTCGGCACCCTCAATCGGGAGGACAAACGCTATCTGGCAGAGAACTTCCTCGCTTTCTTCAACCGCGACTATCGCCGGGTGGCAGAGCTGCATGTGGAGTCTGGCTGGGTACCGGCAGACACCAAGGTGGACGAGTTCGAGTTCGCCATCCGTACCGTGCTGGAGCCCATCTTCGAGAAGCCGCTCTCCGAGATCTCGTTTGGTCATGTGCTGCTCAACCTGTTCAACACAGCCCGCCGCTTCCATATGACGGTACAGCCGCAGCTGGTGCTGCTGCAAAAGACCCTGCTCTATGTGGAAGGGTTGGGGCGTCAGCTCTACCCGCAGCTCGATTTGTGGCAGACCGCCAAGCCCTATCTGGAAAACTGGATGCACGAGCAGGTCGGGCCGAAAGCGGTGTGGAATGCCATCAAGGAGAAGGCGCCATTCTGGGCGGAGAAGCTGCCTGAATTGCCTGAGCTGGTCTACGAGACCCTGCGCCAGACCCGTCATCAGCAGCGTCATTTCGACCAGATGTTTGCCGAGTTCCGCCGTCACAGCCGTCGGCAAGGGCAGGCCCGCTACCTCTTAGGGGTTGGAGCCAGCCTGCTATTGGTGGGTGTATTCTTGCTGACCCAAAAACAACATATTGAGTGGGGACAAATCAGTCTCGCCGGAGCAGCCCTCTGCTGGCTGGTTGGCTGGTTGCGAACCCGTTCCAATTAAACAAAAACCGCGCCATCAGGCGCCTGCTCTGGAGAGAAAGTCATGGGTGGTATCAGTATTTGGCAATTGTTGATCATCGCAGTCATCGTGGTGCTGCTGTTCGGTACCAAGAAACTGCGCGGGATTGGCGGTGATCTGGGGGCCGCGGTCAAAGGGTTCAAGAAAGCACTCTCCGACGATCCGGCCGATGCCAAGGCCGAGCAGAAAGATGCCGAGTTTCCCCCGAAACAGCTGAACGAAGCGGCTAGTCAGAGTGGCGATGCTGCCAAGCAGAAAGACAAAGATCAGGCCTAAGCCATGTTTGATATCGGTTTTTGGGAGCTGGTCGTCATCGGTGTGGTGGCGTTGGTGGTACTGGGGCCCGAGCGGCTGCCAGTTGCCATCCGCACGGCTACCCACTGGATCCGCCTCATTCGTTCGACTGCCAATTCGGTCAAGTCCGAGCTGGAACAGGAGCTCAAGTTGCAAGAGCTGCACAACGATCTGAAGAAGGCGGAACAGCTGCAGATGAGCAACTTGAGTCCCGAGCTGCAGGAGTCCATCGAACAGCTCAAGGCGGCGGCCCAGTCGGTCAATCGCCCCTATCAGGTGGAGAACGAGATCCGTCCGCCACGCCCCGAGCCGGTCGCCCAGGTTGAACCTGACACGCCGGTGGAGCCTGCGGTGCAGTTGAGCCGCGACGTGCCGCCGGTCAACAGCCAGCGGGAGAGCGAACTTGTGCCAGTCGGCGAGTCAGCAGTGAAAGGGGAGGTGAAGCCATGAGTCAGGCCGAACAACCCCTGATCAGCCATCTGGTTGAGCTGAGAACCCGCTTGCTGCGATCCATCTCCGCCATCCTGATCGTGTTTATCGCACTGATCTACTTCTCCAACAACATCTACGACTTCGTGGCCCAGCCGCTGCTCAGCCAGCTGCCGGAAGGGACCAGCATGATCGCGACGGATGTGGCGACCCCCTTCCTGACGCCGATCAAGCTGACTCTGGTGGTCTCCTTCTTCGTGGCGATCCCCTATCTGCTCTATCAAGCCTGGGCCTTTATTGCCCCCGGCCTGTACCAGCATGAGCGGCGTTTGATTATGCCGTTGGTGGTCTCGACAGCCCTGCTGTTCTATGCAGGGATGGCGTTTGCCTACTACGTGGTGTTTCCACTGGTGTTCGGTTTCTTCACCAGTACCGCCCCGGTCGGGGTGACGGTGGCGACCGACATCGCCAGCTATCTGGACTTCGTACTGACCCTGTTCTTTGCGTTCGGGGTGGCGTTCGAAATTCCGGTGGCCACCATACTGCTGTGCTGGACCGGCGTGACCACGCCGCAAAACCTGAAGGAGAAGCGTCCCTACGTCATCGTCGGGGTGTTTGTGGTCGGCATGCTGCTGACGCCGCCTGATGTCTTCTCCCAGACCCTGCTCGCCATCCCGATGTGGGCGCTGTGGGAGGTCGGTCTGTTCTTCGCCCGCTTCTATGTGAAGAAAGAGGATGAAGAGCAACAGGAACAACCGGATGTGGAGAGCTGAGGCTCTGTTCGTCACCTGTTTGCCGGACGGCGAGAGGATGACGAAGTCCGCAGGAATAGTAGAACGAGGGGAGCTGAGGCTCCCTTCCTCTTTTCATGCTCCCGTTCGAGGCGTATGGTGTTGGCCCATCGAGTAGATGGTTTTCAAATGCCTGATATGTATTCCTTTTGTTCGGAACGTCTTATCCCATGATCGATATCGGTTTAAATCTGACCAGCAGCCAGTTCACCGGTGAGCAGCCTGAACTGGTGGCCCGTGCCCGCGCCGCCGGGGTAGAGGCCCTGATCCTCACCGGTACCGATCTGGCTGGCAGCCGCGACAGCGCCGAGTTGGCCGCCCGCTGGCCGGGCTACTGCTTCTCCACCGCCGGGGTGCATCCCCACGATGCCAAGAGTGTCGATGAGGCGACCCTGCCCGCCTTGCGTGAGCTGGCGGCGCTGCCGCAGGTGGTGGCCATCGGCGAGTGTGGCCTCGACTACAACCGCGATTTCTCCCCCCGTCCGGTGCAGGATGCGGTGTTCGACGCCCAGCTGGCGCTGGCGGCCGAGCTAGGTATGCCGGTGTTTCTGCATTGTCGCGATGCCCACGCCCGTTTTATCGAGATCCTCAGACCCTGGTTGCCCAGGCTGCCGGGAGCTGTGCTGCACTGCTTCACCGGCTCCGATGAAGAGTTGGACGAGTGTCTGGCGCTGGGGCTGCATATCGGGGTGACCGGCTGGCTTTGCGACGAGCGACGCGGTCAGCTGCTGCGTGAGCAGGTGGCCCGCATTCCGGCTGGTCGGCTGATGATCGAGACCGACGCCCCCTATCTGGTGCCGCGGGATCTGAAACCCCGCCCGAAACGCAACGAACCCGCTTTTTTGCCGCACATCGCCCAAGTGGTGGCGGCCTGTCGTGGTGAAGCGCCCGAGGCCTTGCTGGCCCACACCCGGGCCACCTCCGCCGCGTTCTTCCAACTTCCTCTCCAGGAGTGATTCATGGCTACAACTCTTCCGGGCGCCTTTCCGGGCCGCCGCCTGCGCCGAGTGCGCAAACATGATTTCAGCCGTCGTCTGGTGCGCGAGAACGTACTGACCGTCAACGATCTCATCTATCCGGTATTTGTGCTGGAGGGGGAGAACCGCCGGGAAGCTGTTCCCTCCATGCCGGGGGTGGAGCGTCTCTCCATCGATCTGCTGCTGGAAGAGGCTGCGGAACTGGTAGCGCTGGGCGTACCCGCCATCGCCCTGTTCCCGGTCACCCCACTGGAGAGCAAGAGCCTGCTGGCGGAAGAGGCCTACAACCCGAACGGACTGGCCCAGCGCACCGTGCGTGTCCTCAAGGCCCGCTTCCCGGAGCTGGGGGTGATTACCGACGTGGCGCTCGACCCGTTCACCACCCACGGTCAGGATGGCATCATAGATGACGAAGGCTATGTGCTGAACGACATCACCACCGAGATCCT
The DNA here is from genome assembly GCF_900079845.1 of Aeromonas sp. EERV15. Classification (NCBI taxonomy): domain Bacteria; kingdom Pseudomonadati; phylum Pseudomonadota; class Gammaproteobacteria; order Aeromonadales; family Aeromonadaceae; genus Aeromonas; species Aeromonas sp. EERV15. The sequence goes on from NZ_FKKY02000024.1 coordinate 9,786, forward strand.
GATCAAGCAGGCGCTCTCCCATGCCGAGGCCGGGGTCGATATCGTGGCGCCGTCCGACATGATGGATGGCCGCATCGGTGCCATCCGTGCTGCGCTGGAAGAGAACGGCTTCATCAACACCCAGATCATGGCCTACTCCGCCAAGTACGCCTCCTGCTACTACGGTCCGTTCCGCGATGCGGTCGGCTCTGCCGGCAACCTCGGCAAGAGCAACAAGGCCACCTACCAGATGGATCCGGCCAACAGCAACGAAGCCTTGCACGAAGTGGCGCTGGATATTCAGGAAGGGGCTGACAGCGTGATGGTCAAGCCGGGCATGCCCTATCTGGACGTGATCCGTCAGGTGAAGGATCAGTTCGGCGTGCCGACCTTCGCCTATCAGGTGAGTGGCGAGTACGCCATGCACATGGCGGCGATCCAGAACGGCTGGCTGAAAGAGAAGGAGTGCATCATGGAGTCCCTGCTCTGCTTCAAGCGGGCCGGGGCTGACGGCATCCTCACCTACTTCGCCAAGCGCGTGGCGCAGTGGCTGAAGGAAGATGCCCGTTAAGCAGACGTGACGGATAAAGATGGATAAAAAAGAGGGGAGCCGATGGCTCCCCTCTTTCGTTATGAATGTCGCCCGGACATAACTCCGGGCGGTGCCAGTCGCGGTTGATGCGATGTGGCTGAGGGAGCCAGCGGCTCCCTCTTGGTTATGACCTGCTGATTACAGCTTGGTCCAGGCGTCGCTCCAGGCAGAGCCGGTACCTGGTGCATAGTGGCTGGTAGAGCCACCACACCAGCCGCTGTACGGCCAGGGTTTGCACTCGAAGTTGCCACCGGCGTTGCTGACCCGATCACCGGCCTGATAGCTGGTGTTGGGGGCATAGGCCGGGTAGTCGCCATCGTTGCCGCCGTTGTCGCTCTCTTCAGCCAGAGTGACCGGGAAGCGCTGTACTACCGGCTTCTGGCCGTCAGCCAGACCGCTGATGACCACTTCATAGCTACCGTCAGTGACGTTGCTGCCTTGCAGTACCAGGGCGCTGGTGCCATTCACCTTGCTGCTGGTGGTGCCGTGGCTACGGCCGTTCTGCTCCAGGGTCGCAGTGATCTGCACCGGGTTGGCGGTGGTCACGTTGAAACGGATGCTGACCTGACCGTTGACTATGGTGTACTCGCTGGCCATGGCGCCGACGGTGAAGTCGCTGCTGTCGATTACCGGCGGCTTGTTGCCACCGTCACAGTCGCTGTCACCCTGCGCTTTCCAGACACCCCAGTCACCTGTGGTACCCGGTTCTTCGTTTTGTGTCCACCAGCCAGCCAGCCAGTTCTTGCCGTTGTGGCTAACGATGTCGCCGCCCACATAGACCTTCTTGGCATCCCAGCTGTTTTCACAGATAGCGCCCTGCTCCTTGACGGTCACGTTGCGCTGCTGGGTCACCAGCTGACCGGCACTGTCGGTCACTTGATAGGTGAGGGTGTAGCGACCGACCTTGTTGCTGTCGACGCTGCCGCTGACCTTGATCTGGGCAGTCAGGTCACCATCTTCTTCATCATTCGCACTGACACCAGTCATCGGATCGAAGGGGGTGCCCAGCTCCAGCGTGGTGTCGGTGACGCCGCTGAATACCGGCTTCATGCTATAGACTTCGACGCTACGCAGCTGTTCGGTGACGTTGTTGTCACGATCGCTCACCTTGTAGGTGAGGGGGTAGAGACCGATGCGCTGGTTGTCTACCGAGCCTTCCACCAGGATCTGGCCAGTCAGGTCGCCATCTTCCTTGTCGTTGGCGGTGACACCGGCCATGGGATCAAAGGCGGTGCCCTGCTTGATGCGGGTATCGCTCACGCCGCTGAACACCGGTTTGCCGTTGTCGATCGGCGGAGTGATCTCCTGCTCGTGGATGAAGGGGCCGTAGCTCTTGATGAAGGATTCGTTGTAGGCCTGACCGGCGGCGTTACGACCCATGTCCCAGTTGATGGACCAGGTCATCAAGCCGCGCAGGGGCTGGCCCTGGCTCTTCAGCTTGTTGAAGGCATCGAACAGATCTTGCGGATTGGTGACGTAGCCGGTGGCTGCGGCGTCGATGTTGGTCGGGATGCCGAATACCAGCTTGTCGTGGGGGATCTTGTAGTAGCCACGGGTGCCGTTGATCAGCGAGTCCGCCATGTAGTAGATGAACTCTTCTTTCAGGGCATCGTTGTTCTGGGCAATCCAGCCGAAGCCGTCGATCCAGATACCGTCGCCACCCTGGTTGTAGAACTGGGGGTTGATCCAGTCATAGTAACCTTCCAGCGCCCGCAGATAGGGGGTGTAGAGGCCGTTGGCGGTCAGGTAGGGGAACTCCGGCGCCATGGTGATGAGGAAGTTTTTCCCCTGGGCACGATAGTGATCTTTGACGATGCGCAGGGCGGCCGGGATCACGGTCTGGTTGTTGGCAGCGGTGACTGCGGTTTGCTCCAGATCGATGTCCAGACCGTCAAAACCATAGGTCTCCACCAGACGAATGATCTCGTCAGCGAAGGCTTGCTCCTGGCCGGTGCGCAGCTCGATGTGGGCATCGGCGCCACCCAGTGCCAGCAGCACGGCGCGGCCCTGACGGTTCAGCTCAGCGATCTGTTCGATGAACTGGCTTTCATTCATACCGGTGCCGGTATCCAGCTTGAAGGTCGGGATCGGGTTGCCGCCATAAACCTTCATGAAGGAGACATCGACCACGTTGTATTGCGGGTTGACCTGATCCAGCTTGACGCAGGGGGCGACGCCACCCTTGTAGCCAGCGCCGCCGCACCAGTTGTGCCAGTAGCCGACCACCACGCCAGATTGCGGGTTGACCATGTTCTGGCCTGCGCTGGCGGCGTGCAGCATGGGGCTGGTAGCGCCGATCAGGCAGCCCAGCAGGGAGAGTTTGAACTTGTTCATTGTTGCTCCGTACGTTGCAAAAGGAGGCCCATCAGGGGATGGGCTTCGGGGGCAGCTCCGCTGTCATAGGAAAATCCCTTAGACCGGTGGCTTTGCGTGGTGGCCTTTCGAGCCACTTTGCCTTTTTCACCCGACCTCTGTGTGGTACAGACAATCAAGTGGCCCCCTAAATTAGCCGCATATGGTAGGAGGGGGAAGATAAATTAATCAACGCGCTCTCCTGTATGTCACATTTTGGAAAAAGTTAATAATTCAAAGTGTTCCAGAGGGTCTTTGTTTAAATAACAGGATGTTCGAAGAGCGGGAAAGCCTGATGGCCACAGGGTTGGTGAGGAATTTACCCTGAGGCTCACCACCGGTGGCATGCCTAGCAGTAGCACGGGAATGATGGGGAACAAGGGCTGCGGGTTGTGTCATTAGCTGACGCGAGGTGGCCCCCGGCTGGCTGGCGGCACTCCGGTTGTGAGACGGATGGCAAAAAGGGGGCTGGAGTGTGATTCCAGCTTGATTATTGCATGGGTTGCCCACATGTTAGAAAACCATACAGAGCTGATAAAGCGGTCTGTTCAAGACCTAACAAGAGGTAACCGGGATGAATAACCCTTTGCTGACAATGGATGCACTGCCCCCTTTCAGCCAGATCCAGCCAGAGCAGGTGCAACCTGCCGTGGTACAGGCGATCGCTGACTGCAAGCAGAAGATCAGCGATGTGCTGGCCCAGAATGAAACCCACACCTGGGATAGCCTGATTGCCCCGCTGGAAGAGGTCAATGACCGTCTGGCTCGGATCTGGTCACCGGTCAGCCACCTTAATTCCGTCCTTAACAGCGAAGCGCTACGAGTGGCACATGATGCCTGCCTGCCGCTGCTCTCTGAGTTCCAGACTTATGTCGGCCAGCATGAAGGGCTCTATCAAGCCTATCTTGGCCTCTCCCAAAGCGATGACTTCCCGCTGCTGAGCGGTGCCCAGCGCAAGGAAATCCTCAATACCCTGCGCGACTTCCGCCTCTCCGGTATCGGTCTGCCTGCCGAGGCGCAGCAGCGTTACGGCGAGATTCAGGCCCGCCTCTCCGAGCTGGCCTCCCGCTTCAGCAACAATGTGCTGGATGCCACCCAAGGCTGGCACAAACCGGTAACCGAGGAAGCCGAACTGGCCGGTCTGCCCGACAGCGTGCGGGCCGCTGCCCGCCAGATGGCCGAGCTCAAGGGTAAAGAGGGGTGGCTGTTCACCCTGGACATCCCTTCCTATCTGCCGGTGATGATGTACTCGGACAACCGCGAACTGCGTGCCGAGATGTATCAGGCCTTCACCACTCGCGCCTCGGATCAGGGCCCCAATGCGGGCAAGTGGGATAACTCCGCCATCATGAGCGAGCTGCTCACCCTGCGCCGCGAATTGGCCCAGCTGCTCGGTTTTGCCAACTATGCCGAGCTGTCGCTGGCGACCAAGATGGCGGACAAGACCGAACAGGTGGTGAGCTTCCTCACCGATCTGGCGGCCAAATCCCTGCCGCAAGGCAAAGCCGAGCTGGAGGAGATCCGCGCCTTCGCCACCGAGCAACATGGTCAGGGCGAGCTGGCCGCCTGGGATCTCGCTTATTACGCCGAGAAGCTCAAGCAGCACAAATTCTCCATCTCCGACGAGCAATTGCGCCCCTACTTCCCCGCCAGCAAGGTGGTGAAGGGGTTGTTTGAAGTGGTGAAGCGGGTGTTTGGCATGAAGGTGCGCGAGCGCCTTGGTATCGACACCTGGCACCCGGACGTGCGCTTCTACGACATCTTCGATGCCGAAGACGAGCTGCGTGGCAGCTTCTATCTCGATCTTTACGCCCGCGAACACAAGCAGGGCGGTGCCTGGATGGATGTCTGCCTGGGTCGTCGCTACCGTCAGGATGGCTCGCTGCAAAAGCCGGTGGCCTACCTGACCTGCAACTTCAACGGCCCGGTGGATGGCAAGCCGGCGCTGTTTACCCACAACGAAGTGGTCACCCTGTTCCACGAGTTCGGTCACGGTATTCATCATATGCTGACCCGCATCGACGTGGCCGGTGTCGCCGGTATCAATGGCGTGGCCTGGGATGCGGTGGAGCTGCCGAGCCAGTTCCTCGAGAACTGGTGCTGGGAGTCCGAGGCACTGGCCTTTATCTCTGGTCATCATGAGACCGGCGAGCCGCTGCCTGCCGATCTGCTGGAGAAGATGCTGACCGCCCGCAACTTCCAGGCTGCGATGCAGATGCTGCGCCAGCTGGAGTTTTCTCTGTTTGACTTCCGGTTGCATCAGACATTTGACCCGGCCAACCCGGATCAGATCCCGAGCCTGCTGGCCGAAGTGCGGAGTCAGGTGGCCGTGATGACGCCACCCGAGTTCAACCGCTTCCAGCACAGCTTCTCCCACATTTTTGCAGGTGGCTATGCGGCGGGTTACTACAGCTACAAGTGGGCTGAAGTGCTCTCTGCTGACGCCTTCTCCCGCTTCGAGGAGGAGGGGATTTTCAATCCGGTCACCGGCCAATCCTTCCTGAAGCACATTCTGGAGAAGGGCGGCTCGAAAGAGCCAATGGAGCTGTTCCGTGCCTTCCGTGGCCGCGAGCCCAAGGTGGATGCCCTGCTGCGCCACAGCGGGATCGCTGCGTGATATCTTCCCTCCAGCGCCGGGGTGAGCTTCAAGCAGGTACATATTTGTGACCTTGCAGGGTCAACTTGTGATGGGTGCGACAAAAAGGGACCTTATGGTCCCTTTTTTCAAGGCTTTTTAATATCTTGCTGATTGCATATTTGCACTGCCTGCGGCTCTTCAGTAGAGTCGTGTTCTAATCAGTCAAGGTGAGAAAGCCACTTGCCATGAGGCGAGCTCTCGATTCCGTCTATCAAATCATCTCCAGTCTGGCTCATTCGAGTGGGCGGGGATATTTCGATACTTTTGTGAGTGAAATCGCCGCTGCTGTGATGGCTGATGTCGTCCTGATCTCCAGCGGGGCGCTCAATGACACCTACTTGACGGTGCAGGCGGCCTATCCCTCCTCCCTTGACCCCGATATCCTGACGCTGCCACTGACTGACTCTCCTGATGCCATTACCTGGCAGGAGGGGGAAGCCTGGTTCAGCGATCGTCTGCTACAACTCTTCCCCGAGATGCCACTTGCCCGGCAGTGGCAAGCCCGGGCGTATGTCGGGATTGCCCTCAAGAATGCTGACGGCGAGACCATAGGTATCTGCAGTTTGCTCTATCGCCAGCCCCAGACTGATATGGGCCGGGTGATGGGCTTGCTCAGGCTACTGGGGCCACTGGCGGGTCGCGAGCTGGCGTTGCTGTTGCAGCGACAGCTGCCGCAGCCTGTGCCTGATGCACCCCATGTTTTGCAGAGCATGCTTTTTGAGGCTCCGGTGGGGATCGGCAAGCTCGATCTCACAGGCCGGATCCTCTGGGCCAATCCGGCCATTGAAAAGATGTTGGGTTATTCCCTCGACGAGCTGCTGCAGCGATCCATCTCTGACATCAATCACCCCGAGGATTGGCAACGCAGTCTCGAGTGCTACCAGCAAATTCACCGCGGTGAGTGCAGTCGTTTTACGCTGGAGAAGCGCTACCTGCGCAAAGGGGGGGAGATCCTGTGGGGGCGGGTCACGGTTACCCTCATCAATGACGAGCAACAGCAGCCGGACTACCTGATGGTGCTGCTGGAGAATATCGATCCTCTCAAGCGTCATGCTGAACAGCTTAAACTTTCGCATCGGGTCTATGACAACCTCTCCGAGGCCATTCTGGTGTGTGATGCCGATAGCCGCATCATTTCGGTCAACCCGGCATTCGAGCAGATCACCGGTTACAGTGGTGACGAGGCCCGTGGCCAGCGTCCCAGCATCCTCAAATCCGGGCTACACGATCAGACCTTCTATGCCGACATGTACCATGCGCTGGAGCGGGTGGGGGTGTGGCGCGGTGAGGTGTGGAACAAACGCAAGAACGGCAAGCTCTATCCCCAGCAGCTGATGATCAGTACCCTGCGTGAAGCAGGGAAAATACAGCAATATATCGCCATTTTCAGCGATCTTTCCCAAACCAAGCAGGCTGAGCAGAAGATCGCCGCCCAGGCAAACTATGACACTCTCACCAGCCTGCCCAACCGCTGGTTGTTTAGCCGCTGCTTGACCCGTTTTTGCGAGCGGGGCGAACGCTTTTCCCTGATGGTGCTCGATCTCAATAACTTCAAGGCGGTCAACAACAGCATGGATCACCAGGCCGGTGATGCCCTGTTGCGGGAAGTATCGGATCGACTGGTGAGTCGGGTGCGTACCGAAGATATGGTGGCCCGTATCGGCGGTGACGAGTTCGCCTTTCTGGTGCCCGGTATCGTCACCCGCCGTCAGGCGGAGGTGTTTGCCAAGCAGGTGATCGGCAGCTTTGCGCGTCCCTTTATGCTGGCCAACCAGCAGCTCTATGTCACCGCGACCATCGGCATGACCCTTTGTCCGGTAGATGGCAGCGAGAGCGACGAGCTGCTACGCAACGCCGAGCAGGCGCTGTTTGCGGCCAAGCGGCAGGGACGGTTGCTAGGCGCCTACTGCGCGACCATGCGGGAAGAGGTGCGCCAGCGCCACCAGATGCAGCAGGATTTGGCCGAAGCGATCAAGCTGGAGCAGTTGACCATGGCTTACCAGCCCATCTGGGATAACCGCAGTGGACGGGTCGCCAAGCTGGAAGCGCTGGTGCGCTGGTATCACCCCCAATGGGGACAGGTCTCCCCCGCCGAGTTCATTCCGCTGGCGGAAGAGGCGGGTCTGATTCAGGGGCTGGGGGCGCTGGTGTTGTGGCAGTCGTGCCGGGATTTGGCGCGCTTGCAGCAATCCGGTTTCCCACAGATGCAGATGTCGATCAACCGCTCGACCCTGGAGTTCCAGACCATAGATCCGGAGGCGAGCGAGTGGCTCAAGGTGATTGAGCACTACGGGCTTGATCCTGCCGACATCGTCATCGAAATTACCGAATCCTTGCTGATGGAGAGTAGCGATCAGCACAGGGTGCGGATCGATGCGTTGCGTGCTGCGGGATGCCTGCTGGCCATTGATGATTTCGGCACCGGCTACTCGGCGCTCAACTACTTGCGTACCTTCCCGGTGGATCTGGTCAAGATCGACCGCTCTTTCGTGCGCCATATCCCCTTCAACGAGCAGGATCGACTGCTGCTGGATGGCATCATCAACATAGTGCACAACCTCGGCATGGAGGTGGTGATCGAAGGGGTGGAAACCCGTGAGCAGCTCAACTTCCTCTGTCAGAAGGGGTGTGCCTTCACTCAGGGCTACCTGCTCAGCCGCCCGCTGGCCTATGACGACCTGACCGATTACCTCGCACTCAACCGTCAGGGGATGAACCTCACTGTCGTGAGCTGATCCACTGCTTCTGTTATCATGGCCGCTTCTGTACGTGCCATGAGTCTGCCTCCTATGCCCCATATTCAGGTTTTCAGTGAAGTACCCGCCCGTGATGGCGAGCTCGACGCCCTGCGTTTACGCCTTGCTGACGTGGAGTTTGTGGCCCCGTTTGCACTGGTACTGACTGAAGATCGGCTGGAACTGCGCAAGCTGGATGAACCCAAGCTGGGTGCCGTCTATGTGGATTTTGTGGAAGGGGCGGTGGCTCACAGGCGCAAGTTTGGCGGCGGCCGTGGCCAGTCTATCGCCAAGGCGGTGGGGCTCAAGGCCGGAGCCACTCCGACCGTGGTGGATGCCACTGCGGGACTGGGGCGTGATGCCTTCGTGCTCGCCTCCCTCGGCTGCAAGGTGACCCTGATCGAGCGTAGCCCTGTGGTGGCGGCTCTGTTGCAGGACGGGCTGACGCGGGCGACGCAGGATCCCGAGATTGGCCCCTGGGTCAGCGAGCGGATGCAACTGCTGCAAGGCCCGGCGGTGGACAACCTGCTGGCGTTGAGCGAGCGGCCTGATGTCATCTATCTCGATCCCATGTTCCCCCACAAGCAGAAGTCGGCGCTGGTGAAAAAAGAGATGCGGGTGTTCCAGTCGCTGGTGGGACCGGATCTCGATGCGGATGCCCTGCTGCCGGCGGCGCTCAAGATGGCGAACAAGCGGGTGGTGGTAAAGCGCCCAGCCTATGCTGGCTGGCTCAATGAACATAAACCCAGCATGGCCATCGAGACCAAGGGTAACCGCTTCGATGTCTATGTGATGGCGGCGCTGGCGACGGGTTAACTGTCGCGTTGAATGCTGGATGAAAAAAGAGGGCCAACCTTGGGTTGGCCCTCTTTTTTTTATTGATTCAGTTGGTTGGAGTGAAGCGGATTAGCTTCTCTTCCCCTTGCCAGTTCAGGCGCAGGGTTGCCAGCTCTGCCAGACTGAGCCGCTCGCCACTGTGTAGCAGCAGATATTCGACCCCTTCACAGGCCTCTATGGTGCGGATCTTGTCATCCCGCTGACGACCATCGCGACTGGCGAGGGTCACCGGCAGTTGCCAGCTGGCGGCAATTTCGAGCCAGTCGTAGAGATCGCAGCTGATGGGTTGATAATCCGGCATGATCGACTCCAAAGCAGGCAAGTTGCTGGTTCAGGCTTCCTGCAGGCGGGTTGGCCAGCCCATCTTTTGCTGGCGTTCTACTTCCAGGCGCAGCTCGCTGGCGCGCAGGTAGTGCTCATCCATCCAGCCCTTGGGCAGGGTCAGGGTCAGTGACTCTTCTTCGGCCTGCAGGGTGAAGCTGGGAACTGTGCCCTGGGTGCGGCGCATGCAGAGGATCAGCGATATGCGCAGGATGCGGGCCAGCCGGATCGCCTGACGAGCGGTGACTGCACCCTGTTTTTCCAGGGTTTCCAGCTTGAATTCGTCCCGCTGGTTGAACAGCAGGGCCGACAACAGCTTCTTTTGTGCAGGGGTAAAACCCGGCATATCGATGTTGTCGATGATGTAGGCCGCGTGTTGCGGTGCTTTCTTGTACTCGATACAGAGGCCCAGTTCGTGTAGCAAAGCGGCATAACGAAGGATGGGGCGACCATAACGTTTGGATAGACGCCAGCCAGGTTGCAGCTGGGTGAATGCTTCGACGGCGGTATCGCGCACCCGCTCGGCGTGCTCTTTATCCAGCTGATAGCGGCTGATCAGGCTGTCGGCGGTGCGATCCCGGGCATCACAGTCGTGATTGTTGCCCAGTAGACCGTAGATCAAGCCTTCACGCAGAGCACCACCCGCCAGGGTCATGCTCTCAATATTCAGGGTTTCAAAGATGGCGATCAGGATGGCGAGGCCGGAGGGAAACACAGTCAGCCGTTCGGCCGCTAGCCCTTCCAGCTGCAACCGATCCAGCTTGCCACAGGCGATGGCCTGACCCATCAGCTCCTGCAATTTCGGCAGGGTAACCCGCTCGCTCTTTCCTTGTGCCAGCATGATCTCTTGCAGTGCCTGCACCGTGCCAGAGGCGCCGACGCAGGTGCGCCAGCCGAGGGTGCGGTAATCTTCCGCCACCTTCTCCAGCACCGCTTTGGCGGCGGCAATCGCCTGCTCGAAACGCGTGGCACTCAGCTCGCCATCACCGAAGTGGTTGTTGAGCCAGGTGACACAGCCCATGTGCAGGCTGTTGAGCAGTTTCGCTTCGCTGTGCTCGCCAATCACCAGTTCGGTACTGGCACCGCCAATGTCGATCACCAGCCGGTTGCCCTCTCCGGCAGAGGTCCAGGAGACCCCTTCGTAGATGGTTTTGGCCTCTTCCTCACCCGAGATAATCTCGATGTTGTGGTTGAGTAACCGTTCCGCTTCGCTGAGGAACTCGTCGACGTTGGTGGCAAGGCGCAGGGTTGCGGTGCCTACCACCCGGATGTTGTCGGCCGGAATATCCTGCAACTGCTCGGAGAACAGCCGCAGACAGTCCCAGCCCCGCTCCATGGCGGCACGGCTGAGGTGAAATTCCGGATCGAGCCCGGCAGCGAGGCGAACCTTGCGCTTGACCTTGGTGACGGTGCGCAGGGCACCGGCGACCTCGCGCACCACCAGCATATGAAAGCTGTTGGAGCCGAGGTCGATGGCGGCATAGAGCGGCGAGTTGTGCAACTGGGCCTGTCCTTTAGCTCTTGCGCGGTGGACGACGACGGTTGTTGCTGTTGTTGCTGCCACCCTGACGGTCACGCATGTTGCGGTTGACCGGCTGGCGGTTGCGAACAACACGTTTCGGCGCAGTCACATCATCCAGCAGCGCTTCACGATCATATTTGCTGACCGGGATAGCGTGGTGGATGTACTCCTCGATGGCTGGCAGGTTGAAGGCATAGTCTTCACAGGCCAGGCTGATGGAGTGGCCGCTCTTGCCGGCACGACCGGTACGACCGATACGGTGCACGTAGTCTTCGGCGTCGTCGGGCAGGTCATAGTTGAAGACGTGGGTCACGTCAGGGATGTGCAGACCACGGGCAGCCACGTCGGTAGCGACCAGGATGTCCAGCGTCCCTTTGGTGAAGTCTTCCAGGATCTTCATCCGCTTCTTCTGCGGCACGTCGCCAGTCAACAGACCTGCGCGGTGGCCGTCATTCTCCAGCCACGCCTGCACGTCTTCACAGATATGCTTGGTGTTGGCGAACACGATGGCTTTTTCTGGCCACTCCTCTTCCATCAGAGAGAGCAACAGCAGCATCTTGTCTTCATTGGAGGGGTAGAACAGCTCTTCCTGAATGCGTACTCCTGTCATTTGCTCCGGCTCTACCTGCACATGTTCCGGGTGGTTCATGTGCTCGTAGGCCAGCTCCTGCACGCGCAGGGAGAGGGTCGCGGAGAACAGCATGCTCAGACGCTCGGTCGGGGCAGGCATGCGACGGAACAGGAAGCGGATGTCCTTGATGAAGCCCAGATCGAACATGCGATCCGCTTCGTCCAGTACCACGACCTGAATATTGCTCAGATCGATCACCTTGGACTTGAAGTAGTCGATGATGCGACCAGTGGTGCCGATCAGGATGTCGACACCCTGCTCCAGCACAGCCAGCTGCTTGTCGTAACCTTCGCCACCGTAGGCGAGGCCGAGTTTCAGGCCGGTAGAGGCAGCAATGCTGTCGGCATCGTTGTAAATCTGTACTGCCAGTTCCCGGGTGGGTGCCATGATGATGGCTCTGGGTTGATTAACCAGACGGGGAGTGGTCAGTGGGTGAGTCAGCAAATAGTTGAAGGTGGCGGCCAGGAAGGCGATGGTCTTGCCGGTTCCTGTCTGAGCCTGACCGGCGAGGTCATGGCCTTCTACCAGCAGTGGCAGAGACAGTGCCTGGATGGGGGTGCAATAGTGAAATCCCTTTGATTCCAGACCAGCCAGAACTTCGGGTTCGAGGCCCATTTGGGCGAATTTTTCGGTCGTTAAGTGTGTTTTGCTCATGGCGGTAGGTTATCAGGTTAGGCTTGCATTAATAAACAGGATCATTTCAAATAGGGCAACTATTGCCTTTGTTGACGTATCAATAAAGCCTTATTTACTGACTGGAGTTGGAGATGAGTGACAAGATTGTTCAGCTGAGCGATGCCAGCTTCGAGGCAGATGTAATCAAAGCCGATGGCGCCGTCCTGGTCGACTTCTGGGCCGAATGGTGTGGTCCGTGCAAGATGATTGCCCCGATCCTGGAAGAAGTTGCCCAAGAGTACGAAGGTCGCGTGACCGTGGCCAAACTGAACATCGACCATAACTCTGATACTCCGCCCAAGTACGGCATTCGTGGTATCCCGACCCTCTTGCTGTTCAAGAATGGCGAAGTGGCAGCGACCAAGGTCGGTGCACTGTCCAAGACTCAGTTGAAAGAGTTTCTGGACGGCAACCTGTAATAACCTAAGGGGAGCGCATTGCAATAATGCGCTCCTTCTGTTTTATCACCTAGACGCTCATCCCGATTAGTGCTAATTTATCGCTCGTTTGCTAACCTTTTTGTCAGACCCGCTTTTGCAAAAGTCGGCTGGCAAGTCAAATCTGAACAGCACCAATCCAGCAGACTGTCTCCTCCCATTTCAATCCTTGCTTACAGACTTTCACCACTATGAATCTGACTGAATTAAAGAACACTCCTGTGTCCGAGCTGGTCAAGCTTGGCGAATCCATGGGGTTGGAAAATCTGGCTCGGGCGCACAAGAAAGATATTATTTTCGCGATCCTCAAGGCGCACGCCAAGGGTGGTGAGGATATCTTTGGCGACGGTGTGCTGGAAATCCTGACCGATGGTTTTGGCTTCCTGCGTAGTGCAGATGGCTCCTATCTGGCTGGCCCGGACGATATTTACGTCTCCCCGAGCCAAATTCGCCGCTTCAACCTGCGTACTGGCGATACCGTTTCCGGCAAAATCCGACCACCGAAAGAGGGCGAACGTTATTTCGCACTGCTCAAGGTCAACGAGGTCAACTATGACCGTCCGGAAAACGTCCGCAACAAGATCCTGTTTGAAAACCTGACGCCGCTGCATGCCAACGAACGTCTGCGCATGGAACGGGGTAACGGTTCTACCGAAGACATCACTGCCCGTGTACTGGATTTGGCATCCCCCATCGGTAAAGGCCAGCGTGGTCTGATCGTGGCACCGCCCAAGGCCGGTAAGACCATGCTGCTGCAGAACATCGCCCAGAGCATCGCCTACAACCACCCGGACTGTGAACTGATCGTCCTGCTGATCGACGAGCGTCCGGAAGAAGTGACCGAGATGCAGCGCATGGTGAAGGGTGAAGTGATCGCTTCTACCTTTGACGAGCCTGCTTCCCGCCACGTTCAGGTTGCCGATATGGTGATCGAAAAGGCCAAGCGTCTGGTCGAGCACAAGAAGGATGTGGTGATCCTGCTGGACTCCATCACCCGTCTGGCGCGCGCCTACAACACCGTCATCCCGTCATCGGGCAAGGTACTGACCGGTGGTGTGGATGCCAACGCCCTGCACCGTCCCAAGCGCTTCTTCGGCGCCGCGCGTAATGTGGAAGAGGGCGGTAGCCTGACCATCATCGCGACCGCGCTGGTGGATACCGGATCCAAAATGGACGAGGTTATCTACGAAGAGTTCAAGGGTACCGGTAACATGGAACTGCACCTCTCGCGCAAGATTGCCGAGAAGCGCATCTACCCGGCCATCGACATCACCCGCTCTGGCACCCGTAAGGAAGAGCTGCTGACAGCGCCTGACGAGCTGCAGAAGATGTGGATCCTGCGCAAGATCATTCACCCCATGGGCGAGATCGATAGCATCGAGTTCCTGATCGACAAGTTGGCAGGCACCAAGACCAACGACGAGTTCTTTGACGCCATGCGGCGCCAGCAGAAGTAAGTCCGGTCACAAAATGACGAAACCGCGGCCCTGGTCGCGGTTTTTGTTTATCTGTTTTCCGGTCGCCCTAGTAGTATGAAATCCCGATGTCACAAGGATAGAGACGTCATGAAACCCATTTTTTGGTTCTGGCTTGGGTTGCTGTTCGCAATGCCGCTCCATGCCCAAGTGGCATCGCCCTCATTGCCGGCGACCGTTGAGACTCTGCAAACGCACCAGCGCTATCTGGCGAGCCGTCTGCAACAGGGGCAATTTGCTGCCATCGACACCCTGCTGGCAACCTTGAGCCGCGAGCAGCGGGAGTTCCTGCTGTTGCAGCTGCTGCGGGATATTCCGCTTACCGCCCCTGCGTCCCCCGAGTTGCAACAGTGGGTCGAGGCTCAGGCCGACAAGGCCCCCGAGTGGCTACTGGAGCAGCAGGTAGACGGTTTTCTGGTGCAGCAACCCGCCTACGATTTTTCCGCCCGCGCCCGCCAGTTGCTTGGTCAATGGCAACTCCAGCGGCTGGTGGTGAGCTATCACCAGCAGCTTGCCCAGGGGAGCTTTGCGCTCAAATCCATTTACTACAGCCGTAACCCCGACCTTGCCATGCAGCAGCAAGCCCTGTTGCTGGCCCTTGCCCAAGTGCCGCCGTCGATCTGGGGTCGGGAGGCCCGCCAGCTGGCGGGTCAGAATATCTATCTGCCCGACAACCAGTTGTTGCGCTATCTGCTGGAACGTACCGGCGAGCCAGCACTCTATGCCCGACTGTGGCGCCAGCCGGCGGATCAGGATGCGTTGATGGCGCTGTCCACCATCAGTCACTTCCATCAAGGTGCGGCGGCCAGTGATCTATTGATTGCGGCCAGTTTTAACCCGGATTTGAAAGAGCCCGCCCTGCGCCAGTTGAGCGCGCTATCTCCCTTGCCGCAGCAGGCCCAAAGCTATCTGCTGGCGGAACTCTCCAACCGCCAATACGGTGCGCTGGTGGCGGGTTTATTGATGGAAGTGGACGAGCCGCTGTTGCTCTCTGCACTGGTCAGGCGTCTGGGACAGCGTGACCCCCCTCCCATCGCCCCGAGTCTGTTACCCGATACGGGTACAACCGATGTGCGGCCAGGGTTATAATGCACAACCTCCTGAACCCGGTTGGGAACTTGCATGAAATACAAGGATTTGCGTGATTTCATCGCGCAGCTGGAACAAAACGGACAACTCAAGCGCATCACTCGCGAGATAGACCCCTATCTGGAGATGACCGAGATCAGCGATCGCACCCTGCGTGCGGGTGGCCCGGCTCTGCTGTTCGAAAATCCCAAAGGCTACACCATGCCGGTGCTGACCAACCTGTTCGGTACCCCGGATCGGGTTGCCATGGGCATGGGCCAGCCGAATGTGGGTGCCCTGCGTCAGGTCGGGGTTTGGCTCTCTTATCTCAAGGAGCCTGAACCGCCCCGTGGTCTCAAGGAGCTGATGGAGAAGCTGCCGATCTTCAAGCAGGTACTCAACATGCCGACCAAGCGGCTCTCTTCTGCCCCCTGCCAGCAGGTGGTGCTGGAGGGGGATGCGGTCGATCTCGACCAGATCCCGATCCAGCATTGCTGGCCTGGCGATGTGGCGCCGCTGGTTACCTGGGGCCTTACCATTACCCGTGGCCCCTACAAGAAGCGACAGAACCTCGGTATCTACCGCCAGCAGAAGATCGGCAAGAACAAGCTGATCATGCGTTGGCTCGATCACCGTGGCGGCGCCATCGATTTTCGCGAATGGCAAGAGGCCCATCCGGGCGAGCGATTCCCGGTGGTGGTGGCGCTCGGTGCCGATCCGGCGACCATTCTCGGCGCTGTGACGCCGGTGCCGGATACCCTCTCCGAGTATGCCTTTGCCGGTCTGCTGCGCGGTAGCCGTACCGAAGTGGTGAAAGCGATAAGTTGTGATCTGGAGGTGCCCGCCAGCGCCGAGATCGTGCTGGAAGGCTATCTGGAACCGGGTGAAATGGCGCCGGAAGGGCCTTATGGCGATCATACCGGTTACTACAACGAGGTGGATGAGTTCCCGGTCTTTACCATTACCCATATGACCAAGCGGCGGGATGCCATCTATCACAGTACCTACACCGGTCGTCCGCCCGATGAGCCCGCAGTACTGGGGCTGGCGCTGAACGAGGTGTTCGTACCGCTGCTGCAAAAACAGTTCCCCGAGATTGTGGACTTCTATCTGCCACCGGAAGGGTGCTCCTACCGGATGGCGGTGGTGACCATCAAGAAGCGCTACCCGGGCCATGCCAAGCGCGTCATGCTGGGGGTCTGGTCCTTCCTGCGCCAGTTCATGTATACCAAGTTCGTGATTGTCTGCGATGACGACATCAATGCCCGCGACTGGAACGATGTGATTTGGGCCATCACCACCCGAATGGACCCGGCACGGGACACCACCCTGATCGAAAACACCCCGATCGACTACCTGGATTTCGCCTCACCGGTCTCCGGGCTCGGCTCCAAAATGGGGCTGGATGCCACCAATAAGTGGCCGGGTGAGACCAGTCGTGAGTGGGGTCAGCCCATAGTGCAGGACGAAGCGGTGAAGCAGAAGATCGATACCATTTGGGATGAGCTAAATATCCTCAGCTGAGCCAAAGATGGCCACTTTGCGGCGTTTGCTGCAAAAAGTGATGCGATCCGCACTGATTTGAGTATTCTCGACTGACGGGACCAGGGCTGCTGGTCGTCATTCCATAGTGAAACAATGAGCGAAGCGGGCCGAGCGAGCCCGCCACAAGGACAAGAATGCAACGTATCAAATGCCGCGTAGAGGAACTGCGCGAATATGTCGACACCATCTGGCATGTGGCACTGACGCCGCAGCAAGAGATCAGCTTCAAGCCGGGCCAGTATCTGCTGGTGGTGATGAGCGATTCGGACAAGCGCCCCTTCTCCATCGCCAACTCGCCGACCCGCCCGGGTGTGCTGGAGCTGCAAATTGGTGCCACTCCCGAAAATGCCTACGCCGGTCAGGTGCTGGCCCGGATGCGCGAGCAGGGCGAGATCGAGGTCGAATTGCCGGCTGGCAAGGCGTTCCTGCGCGATGAGTCCCCCCGTCCACTGATCCTGATGGCGGGTGGCACCGGCTTCTCTTACGCCCGCTCCATTCTGGAATATCTGATCGACAAAGGCAGCAAGCGTCCGGTGTTCTTCTACTGGGGTGTGCGTCAGGCTCACTGGCTCTACGAGCTGGAGCAGATGCAGCAGTGGGAGCGTGACTACGCACCGCTCACCTTCATCCCGGTGGTGCAGGAGCCGGAGGCTGACTGGACTGGCAAGAGCGGGCTGGTGCACAAGGCGATCATGGATGACTTCGTCAGTCTGCACGACTACGACATCTATGTGGCCGGTCGTTTCGAGATGGCGGGTGCGGCGCGGGAGGAGTTCAAGATCCTCGGTGCCGAGCCGGAGCGCATCTTCGGTGATGCCTACGAATTTATCTGACCAACAGCAGGGTTGGCTGATGCAGCCCCCGGTGTGACCGGGGGCTGCTGTTTTTTCGGGGTTGTTATCGTGAGCGGGCGTGGCGCGACGAACTCGGTGTTATCCCATGATTTTTCGTCATTTTTGAGATGAATGGCTACTAATTAGCCGTGGCTGGTGGCATCTTGGTCGGTGATGATCAGCAGGCTGGATAAGGATATCCGAAGTGACAGCACAAGGAGGGGTAGCGTTGAGTGAAGAGGGCCGGGTAGCTGCAGAGGATGTCGCGGGTGAGGCCCGTCGTGCTGAATGGGTCGCGATGCCAAACCCGTCTCTTCATGGTGGTGAACGTGCCCGTTTGCAGGCTGAAATAGCGGCCCTGAAGCGTGAAAATAACCTGCTGCAAGAGAAGCTCAATGCCGCCCTCGATGGCACCGGTATCTGCCTCTGGCAGGGCTCCATTCCCACCGGTGAGCTGCGGGTATTCAATCTGCAGAACTTCCAGGCCGGAGATATGGCCCCTCATTTCGATCTGTGGAGCGCCAAGCTCCATCCTGATGATCGTAGCCACACCCTGGCCCACTACCATGACCACCTGCAGGGGCTGACTCCCTGCTATGAAGCCGAATATCGCACCGTCAGCCCGGAGGGCGAGATTACCTGGCTGTGGGATCGGGGGCGGGTCGTCGATTGGGATGGTGACGGCAAGCCGCTGCGGATCATGGGTTCCCACATCGATATCACCCAGCGCAAGGCGTATGAGCTACAGCTGGCAGAGCGCGCCAACAGCGACGCCCTGACCGGGTTGCTCAACCGGCAGGGATTTGGCAAGGCCTTCAAGCAGTTAAAGCCGCAGGGGCCAAGGGCTTTGCTGTTTATCGATCTGGATGATTTTAAAGGGATAAATGACCAGCTGGGTCACGCCTGTGGCGACCGGGTGCTGCAGCAGATCGCGCAGTGGTTGCGGCGCATCATGCCGGCGTCGGCACTGTGTGGTCGCTACGGTGGCGATGAATTTGTGGTCCATCTGCATCATGAGGTATCGAGTCACACCTCGGCCCAGTTGGCCGATGTCCTGATCAGCGAGATACAGCGTTATGTGCCGCAACCCGATTGCCCGCTCCGGGTCGGGATGAGCATAGGCATTGCGCTATGGGAGGCCGAATTGTCGTTAAGAGAGGTGCTGGATGTGGCGGACAGGGCCATGTATGAAGCCAAGGCACGGGGAAAACGGGCCTGGCATCTGCTACATGCTTGATTGAGCCATTCGGCTGACCATCACATAACAAAAACCCCAGCCGAGCTGGGGTTTTTGTTATTCGCCTTTGGCGCTGAACTGCTGTTCGAGCTGAGCCAGCTTGCTTTCGATGGCGGCCAGTTTTTCCCGGGTACGCAGCAGCACCTTGGTCTGCACGTCGAACTCTTCGCGGCTGACCAGATCCAGCTTGCCCAGCTGGGCTTGCAGTACCTGACGCATCTTCTTCTCGGCCTCTTCACCCATGCTACGAATGCCGGGCGGCAGGGAGTTGTGTACCTGCTTGGCGATCTCTTCCAGTTTCTTCGGGTCGATCATGACGTTCTCCTTAAGCGTTGGCTGACATTCTACCGACAATTCCCTCACTTTGCCGAGATCGCGGTGGCTTTTTACGCTTTGTGCCATCAGCTAAACGCCACCCCGAAGGGCGGCGTTGTCGTTTCTGCAGGCAGCTTGCACATCTCAGGCAGGTTGGTGATTTCTATCCAGCCAGCCTTGCAGCAGGCCGACTAGCAGGCCGACAAGATGAGCCATATTGGCGGTTTTGGCACCAAGCATGTCGAAGAAACCGAGCACCAGCCAGAACAGCATAAAGCCCATCAGCGCCGGTGGCAGAGTCAGGCCACAGGCTGGTTGCAGCTTGCTGCGCAGCCAGCAGTAGCCGAGCAGGGCATAGACCACACCAGAGAGGCCGCCAAACAGCGGGCCGCTGACGAAGAACTCGGCGATATTGGGCAAGGCCGCCCCGATCAGCAGCAAGATCAGCAGCTTGCCGCTGCCAAGACGTTGTTCGATCTGGCCCCCCAGATACCACCACCACAGCAAGTTGAACACCAGATGGAGCACCGAGAAGTGGATCAGGGCGGGGGTGAAATAGCGCCATGCCTGCCAGTCGGTGAACTGGGTCAAGGTCGGGTGGAACGCCAGCTCGTTGAAGATTGGCAGGCCGATGGCATCGATCCCGTAGATGGCGAGGCAGGCGATGATCACTACCAGGGTCAGTGGTCCCGCTTGATGGAGAAAATCGGTGACCGGATCCATCATCCCCTTGCTGTAGTCAATGCGGGCATTGGCTTGGCCAGACTGCCAGGAGGCTTCCATATAGCGCGGGTGGTTTGGTTCAGTCAGGAAGCGCTTCACCTCCAGCTGGGCTTGGGCGAGGCGCTGCTCGTCTGCCAGCCAGATGGTGACCCCCAGCTCTGATTGGGTCAGTTCGCAGGAGATGCCCAGGGTCGCCAGATAGTCCACCAGCGCCTGCGCCATGCGGGCGTTGTCGAGCACCAGCAGCTGGATCATGCCTCGCCTGCCTCGATGGGAAACTCCCGGCGCCACGCCTCGAAGCCGCCATCCATGCTGTAGACCTCGTCATAGCCCTGTTGCAGCAGGTATTGGGCGGCCCCCTGACTGCTGTTGCCGTGATAGCACATCACTATGACCGGGGTATCGAAATCCACTTCATTCATGAAGCGCACCAGGGAGCCGTTGGTGAGGTGATAAGCGCCGACCGCATGGGCCGTTTCGAACGATTGCGGGTCGCGAATATCCACCAGTCGAGCATCACCGGCGCTCAGTTTTTGGTGAGCATCATGGGCACTGATATGGGCAAACTGGTCCATTGAAATGTCCTGCGAATAGGTTGATTACGGGTCAGTGTACCGCAAGCCGGGGCGCAAACTAACCCCACAAAAGATAAGGGAGCCAGCGGCTCCCTTGTCGTTATGTCAGCGCCGTTCCAGGCTCAGCCACCGAGATAAGCCTGCCGTACCGCAGGGTTGGCCAGCAGGGCAGCGCCCGTGTCTTGCAGCACCACGTGGCCGTTCTCCAGCACATAGCCGCGGTCGGCCAGTTTGAGCGCCTGGTTGGCGTTCTGCTCCACCAGAAAGATGGTCATCCCCTTCTGGCGCAGCTGCTCTATGGTGTCGAAGATCTGCTGGATGATGATGGGGGCCAGCCCCAGCGAGGGTTCATCCAGCAGCAGCAGGCGCGGTTTGCTCATCAGGGCGCGGCCGATGGCCAGCATCTGCTGCTCGCCGCCAGACATGGTGCCCGCCCGCTGTTGCAGCCGTTCGTGCAGCCGCGGGAACAGGGTGAACACCTGATCCAGCAGGGCGGGCTGTTCGGCCTTGTCGACAAAGAAGGCCCCCATCAACAGGTTCTCCTCCACCGTCAGGCGGGCGAAGATGCGGCGCCCTTCTGGCACCACGGCGATATCCTTGCGCATGATGCGGGCGGTGGTGAGGGAGCTGATCTGTTCACCTTCAAACCAGATGGAGCCGCTGCTGGGCTTGGGTTCACCACAGAGGGTCATCAGCAAGGTAGTCTTGCCAGCGCCGTTGGCACCGATCAGGGTGACGATCTCCCCCTCTTTTACCTCGACGCTGACATCGTGCAGCGCCTGAATTTTGCCGTAGTGGGTCGATACGTTGCGAAGTTCTAACATCTTGTTTTCCTTACGACTCGCCCAGATAGGCCTTGATCACTGCCGGATTGTTGCGGATCTCATCCGGCTTGCCGTGGGCCAGCGGTGTGCCCTGATTGACCACGAAGATGCGGTTGGAGATGCCCATCACCAGCTTCATATCGTGCTCGATCAGCAGCACAGAGACGCCGAATTCGTCCCGCAAAGAGGTGATCAATTCATCCAGCTCGTCGGTCTCTTTCGGGTTCAGGCCTGCAGCCGGTTCATCCAGCATCAGCAGCTCGGGCCGGGCTGCCATGCAGCGGGCGATCTCGAGGCGGCGCTGCTGACCGTAGGCCAGATTGCCTGCGGCGCGGTTGGCAAGATCCGTGAGCCCCACCTTCTCCAGCCAGAACGCGGCTCGCTCCAGCCCCTCTTGCTCGGCACGGCGAAAGGCCGGGGTCTTGAACAGACCGGCGATAAAGTTGGTGTTGAGGTGCTGGTGCTGGGCGACCAGCAGGTTCTCCACCGCCGTCATCTCCTTGAACAGCCGCACATGCTGGAAGGTTCGCACTATCCCCTTGCGAGCGATGAGGTGGCCGGGCAGCCCCTGGATCTCCTCACCCTTGTAGCGGATGGTGCCGCCACTCGGGCTGTAGAAGCCGGTCAGGCAGTTGAAGATGGTGGTCTTGCCCGCGCCGTTGGGGCCGATGATGGAGATCACCTCGCCCTTGTCGATATCCAGTTTGACCCCGTTGACTGCCAGCAGACCCCCAAAGCGCATCGACAGATCAGAGACTTCCAATAACTTCTGATTGGCACTCATTTTTTCAGCTCCCTATTCGATGTGGAGCAAGTCACTGCCAGCCATTCGGCCACATAGCGCATCGACAGATCAGAGACATCTATGAACTTCTGATGGGTACTCATTTCTTCAACTCCAGATGCGGACGGGTCATCGGCAGCAATCCTTGTGGCCGCCAGATCATCATGAACACCATCAACAGACCGAACATCAGCATGCGGTACTCGTTGAATTCACGGGCCAGCTCCGGCAGCACCGTCATCACGATGGCGGCCAGCACCACCCCGATCTGGGAGCCCATGCCCCCCAGCACCACGATAGCGAGCACTATGGCCGACTCGATAAAGACGAAGGATTCCGGGCTGATAAAGCCCTGCCGCGAGGCGAAGAAGCTACCGGCGAAACCGGCAAAGGTGGCGCCTATGGTGAAGGCGGTCAGCTTGATGATGGTGGGGTTGAGCCCCAACGACTTGCAGGCGATCTCGTCTTCTCGCAGTGCTTCCCAGGCGCGGCCGAGCGGCATCCGCAGCAGACGGTTGATGACGAACAGGGTCGCCACTACCAGCAGCAGCGCCATCAGGTAGAGGAAGATCACCTTGTGGTTGGCGTTATAGGTGATGCCAAAAAATTCGTGGAAAGTCTCCCAGCCGCCATCCTTGACGGTGCGGTTGAACTCCAGCCCGGCCAGGGTCGGTTTCGGGATGCCGGAGATCCCGTTCGGGCCGCCGGTCAGGGAGGTCATATTGTTGAGCAGGATACGGATGATCTCGCCAAAGCCCAGGGTGACGATGGCCAGATAATCCCCCCGTAGCCGCAGCACCGGAAAGCCGAGCAGGAAGCCGAAGGTGGCGGCCATCAGCCCGGCGATAGGCAGGCACTCCCAAAAGCTCAGACCGAAATAGGTGTTGAGCAGGGCATAGCTGTAAGCGCCGACCGCATAGAAGCCGACATAGCCGAGATCGAGCAGCCCCGCCAGACCCACCACTACGTTCAAGCCCAACCCCAGCATGATGTAAATCAGGGTGAGGGTAGCCAGATCGATGGCACCGCGCGAGGCCATAAAGGGCCAGAGCACCGCAAACAGCAGCACCAGCACCGCAGTGGTGTTGTAGAGCCGAGGCGCCTCTTCCTGACTTGGCAGCACCAGCTTGGTGAAGCCGACCGAGAAGCCACTGATGGAGGAGTGGAACAGCCGACTGATCTGGCCGCGCATCAGCTGGAACCAGAACACCAGGGTGGCACCGCCCAGCAACCAGGCCAGCGACACATCGAGGCGGCTGACGATCAGTAATTGACCCCCCTCTGACTCAAAACGAAAGCCGAGCAGCCAGAAGGAGAGCACCAGTAACACCAGACTGGCGATGCTGGCGTGGATGAATTGGCTTTTCATGCCTTCACCTCCAAAAGTTGCGGGCGACCACGGGTGCCGCTGCTGGGCAGAGAGAGCAGCATCAGAGTGGTGGTATCTGCATGAGTGAATGGATGTTTCATCATACTTTTTCTACCTCCGGGCGACCCAGAATGCCGGTGGGCATAAACAGCAGCACAAAGATAAGCAGGGCAAACGCCATCACATCCTTGTACTCGGTGCTGAGATAACCGGCGGTGAGCGCTTCAACCACCCCCAGCAGCAGGCCACCGAGCACGGCGCCCGGAATGCTGCCGATGCCACCCAATACCGCGGCCGTGAAGGCTTTCAGACCGGCCATAAAGCCGAGATAGGGGTTGATGACGCCGTAATACATGCCGAGCAGCACCCCGGCGATGGCGGCCAGCGCGGCCCCCAGCACGAAGGTGATGGAGATGACCACGTGGGTGTCGATCCCCAGCAGGTTGGCCATCTTGATATCTTCCGAGCAGGCACGGCAGGCGCGGCCCATGCGGGAGCGGTTGATGAACTGGGTCAGCGCCAGCATGGTGATAAAAGTCACCACGAAGATGATCAGCTGCATGTAAGAGAGGCTGGCCTGAAAACCATCCTCGCCCCCCAGGGTCCAACCACCGGAGATCAGGGTGGGCATGGCGATATCCCGCGAGCCCTGGGCCATCCGCATCATGTTCTGCAAGAAGATCGACATGCCGATAGCGGAGATGAGGGGGATCAACCGGTTACCACCGCGCAGCGGCCGATAGGCGACCCGCTCGATGCTCCAGCCATAGGTGCCGGTGATGACGATACTGACCAGGAAGGCGCCCCCCAGCAGTAGAAAGGTGCTGTCGATGCCCATCATCATGAGCCCCGCCATCACCATGAAAGCGACATAGGAGCCGATCATGTAAACCTCGCCGTGGGCGAAGTTGATCATGCCGATGATGCCATAGACCATGGTGTAGCCGATGGCGATCAACGCATAGGTGCTGCCTATGGTTAATCCGTTCAGCAGCTGCTGAACCAGATAAAGGAGGTGTTCGGACATACTGCGTTCCCTGTACTTGCCCGCAAAGAGAGGAGGGGGTGAGTGAGGCTCACCCCCAAATCGGCAGATTATTTGACTTGGCTGGAGGTACCGTCAGCGTGCCACTGGAACACCCCGAATTCGAAGCCTTTCAGGTCACCGTTCGGTGCCCAGTTCAGGTTGCCCATCACGGTATCGATTGGGGTTGCCTTGATGGCGGCGGCCACGGCGGCCGGGTCATCTTCACCCGCTTTGGCGATACCGGCTGCCAGGGTTTGCACCGCGGCATAGGTGGTCCAGACGAACGGACCGGAAGAGTCCTGACCCTTGGCCTTGAATGCCGCAACCAGCGGGGCGTTGGCAGGGACCAGATCGTACTTGTTCGGCAGGGTGACCAGCAGTCCTTCGGACGCCGGGCCGCCGATGGCGGAGATATCCTTGTTACCCACCCCTTCCGGGCCCATAAACTTGGCTTTCAACCCTTTCTCGGCAGATTGGCGCAGGATCAGCCCCAACTCCGGGTGATAGCCGCCGTAGTAGACGAAATCGACGTTCTCTTTCTGCAGCTTGGCGATCAGGGCGGAGAAGTCCTTGTCACCGGCGGTGATCCCTTCAAAGGCCACCACTTTGACGCCCGCCTTGTCGAGCGATGCCTTGACGCTGGAGGCGATCCCTTCACCGTACTGCTTCTTGTCGTGGATAACAGCGACGCGCTGGGGTTTGACCTGCTCGATGATGTACTTGGCGGCAGTCGGGCCCTGATCGCTATCCAGACCTATGGTACGCAGGGTCAGCTGGTAACCGCGCTCGGTGATCTTGGGGTTGGTGGAGGCGGGGGTAATCATCAGGATCCCCTCGTCTTCATAGATGTCGGACGCGGGCAGGGTGTTGTCGGAACAGAGGTGACCGACCACGAACTTAACGCCGTCGTTCACCACCTTGTTGGCGACTGCCACCGCTTGCTTGGGGTCGCAGGCGTCGTCATAGACGATCGCCTCAATCTGCTTGCCAGCGATGCCGCCAGCCTTGTTGATCTGCTCTACCGCCATCTTGCCGCCGGTGAACTGCATGTCGCCGTATTGAGCGACCGGACCAGTGACCGGACCGGCGATACCAATCTTGATGGTGTCTGCTGCATTGGCGATGGATATCGATCCAAACAGAGCCAAAGAAACCGCTGCGCTTACTGTTATTTTGCTCAACTTATGCATTGATTCGTCCCTTAATCAGTGAATTATTTCATTTCCGTACCTTGTTCCGGATCTTGATCCCACATGTCCGGCAGTAGATAAGGTTCTATCATTCCTCACGGGACAATAACAAGCTGTTAAAGATACTAACCAGAGGGGGTTGGATGGGGGTATTTTGAAACTAATGACCTGTTATTTTTGTTGGTTTAGAATTTAATATTGATTTTGCCTCTTAACATCTTGGCAACGAGTTGCTGGTTGGTGAAATGCCAGAGGATTAATCTGGTGATAATTTACCCTGATGGCGCTCCCATTTTGACCACAATTAATTTGCGCAAATACAAATGGGCGCATAGATTAGCCAGCATTGACAATTCCGTGGCCGAGCCCGTTAAAACCAAGCCTTTATTCGGGAAATCTGCTAATGTTCCGCCTTTGACAGTCAGGAGACTGAGATGGCCACTATCAAGGATGTCGCCTCTCGCGCAGGCGTATCCATCTCCACCGTCTCACATGTGCTCAACCACACTCGGCGGGTCAGCGAAGACGCGACCCAGAAAGTGATTGAGGCGGTGGCAGAACTCAACTACGCGCCCAACTCGGTAGCGCGCAGTCTAAAAATCAATTCGACCAAGACCATTGGCATGCTGGTGACCACCAGCGTAAACCCCTTCTTTGCCGAAGTGGTGCAAGGGGTCGAAGCGTACTGCTTCGAACAAGGCTACAGCCTGATCCTCTGCAACACCGAAAACCAGCCGCCCCGCCAGCAGCATTACTTGAGAATGCTGATGGAAAAACGGGTGGATGGCCTGCTGGTATTGGGTACTGATATCGATACTCCGTTGCGCGATATGTTGCGCATCCACAAACATGTGCCACAGGTGGTGCTGGATTGGGGTACGGAGTGCGATTTCGCCAACGTGATCAACGATAACGCTCGCATCGGTGCCGGCATGGCTGTGCGCCATCTGCTGGAACTGGGGCACACCGATATCGTCTGTATCACTGGTCAGGTCTCTAAAGAGACCACCCAGCAGCGACTGGACGGGGTGCGCGACGCCTTGGGCGAGCATGGTCTGACCCTCAAAGATGAACAGATCTTTGAAGGGGATTACGAGAGCCAGAGCGGCTTCGATGCCATGCAGCGTATCCTGGCCTTGCAGCCCCGGCCGACCGCGGTGTTCGCGTTCGACGATCCGATGGCAATCGGGGCTATCTGTGCCGCTTGGGAAGCCGGGGTCAAGGTGCCTGATGACATCTCTGTGATCGGCTACGACGATGTGGCGATGGCCCGCTTCTCCAGCCCGCCACTGACCACCATCCGCCATCCCAAGGCCGAACTCGGTCTGTTGGCGGTCAAGCATCTGGTCAGCCGGATCCGCAACAAAGAGCTGGATGTCGAGTCAATGACGGTACAGCCCGAGTTGATCATCCGTCGCTCGGTCAAAGCGCTGGGTTAATCACACCTCTATTGCCCCAATGAAAAACCCCCTCTGTCACGAGGGGGTTTTTGTTTATGGATCGGTGGATTTCAAGTGGCTGCCCAAACGGCGAATATCAGTCCAGCTGGCGATTATTTCAACCGTTTGAGCCACCTCTCACTTTGTCTGTCGGTCGTTTGATCAATATCAACAAAGGGTTAAGTTCTGATGGGTTCCCATCTTATCCGTTCCATGCTGTAGGTTGGATATGACTGTCAAGGATGGTGTCTTATGTTCCCCCCTCGCAAGCTGGGTCACCAGATCACGCTGCTGGCAATCAGCGGCATCGTGTTGCTCGCCGTGGTCTTGCTCACCTTTAACCTGTTTGAAAACCGCCAGCGGGCGGTGACGGCGGAACAGGGCGCACTGCAAACCGAGCTGCAAAATATCGAATCGGTGATCCGCAATGCCAGCCATGAAACCATGCTGGCAGCGACTTTGATTGCCCAGCGGCCGGATGCCGCCAAGGCGGTGGCCGACCAGGATTGGCAGACGCTGGCCAGTCTGTTCGATCCGCTCTGGCCCGCCCTCAAGGCGCAGGGGATCCAGCAGTTCCACTTCCACATTCCCCCGGCCACCTCCCTCTATCGGGTGCATAAACCCGCGAACCATGGCGACGACCTCTCCACTACCCGGTTGGCGGTGGTCGAAGTGAACCGCAACCATCAACCGGTGGGCGGGCTGGAGACCGGTCAGGGCGGCACCGGGATCCGCGGTGTGGTGCCGGTTACCTTCAACGGCCAGCCGGTTGGCTCGGTGGAGTTTGGCCGCGCCCTCGATGCCTCGCTGTTTGCCGATCTGCTGGGCAAGGGCAGTCGGCTCGCCATCTATCTGTTTGAACAGGGCAAACCCGTGATGCTGACCGGCACCGCCATGCTCAACGAGTCGGGAGACTGGTATCAGGGGGTGCTGGCGGGCGAGAGCCGCTTCACCACCATCAAGCAGCAGGGGAGCGATTTTTTGGTGATGGCGGCGCCGCTGCGCGACTTCTCCGGCAAGGCGGTCGGGGTGATCGAGCTGGCACGGGATCACAGCGTGGTTGCCGCTGCGTTGGCGCGTCAGAGTTGGCAGATGGTGATGATCGCGCTGCTCGGCACCGCCCTGATTGCAGTTGCGCTGGTGCTGCTGCTGGCGCGTCTTAGCCGCCCGCTGCTCGACAGCGTCAAGGCGCTGGAGGCGCTGGCCAACGGCTCCGGAGATCTGGGCAGCAAGCTGCCGGTGGCGGGGCCGGAGGAGATCCGCCGCCTTGGGTCGGCGTTCAATGTCTTCGTTGCCAAGATCCGCGACACCATCAGCCAGCTCACCACCACGTTGGGCGAACTGGCTGGCGAGAGCGAGCGGCTGTCGCGCAGTGCGGCGGGTAACCTCAGCAGCATGACGCGCCAGCAGGAGCAGACCACCCAGCTTGCCACTGCCATGACCGAGATGACCAGCACGGTGCACGAAGTGGCCCACAACACGGTGCAGGCGGCCGAGGCGGCCAGCGAGGCAGACAATCAGGCGGTCACCGGCGATGAGGTGGTGCAGCAGAGTGTCAGCATGATCGAACAGCTGGCTGAGGAGATTGCCAGCGCGGGCAACACGGTGAGAGAGGTCGCCAAGGCCAGCGAGCAGATTGGCTCGGTGCTGGCGGTGATCCAGTCCATCGCCGAGCAGACCAACCTGCTGGCCCTCAACGCCGCCATCGAGGCGGCCCGGGCCGGTGAACAGGGGCGCGGTTTTGCGGTAGTGGCCGACGAGGTGCGCTCGCTGGCGGGTCGCACCCAGCACTCCACAGCCGAGATCCGCGGCACCATCGAGCAGCTACAACGGGCGGTGGGCGCGACGGTGACCATGATCGAGCACAGCGTCTCGCAGGCGGGGGAATCGGTGGAGCGGGCCAATCAGGCGGGGGATGCTCTCAGCCGGATCAAGGGGGCGGTCAACAGCATTCGCGACATGAACGCCCAGATCGCCGCCGCCTCGGAGGAACAATCCTCGGTGAGCGACGAGATCACCCGCAATATCGTCAGCGTCCACGAGATCTCTCAGGCCACCACGCTGGTGGCGCGGGATACCGCCCAGATTGCCACCCATGTGGCGACCCTGGTGGACAAGCTGGGAGAGCTGGCCGGGCAGTTTCAGGATGGCTCCAACGTGCAGATGGTGCTGACCCGCGCCCGCGCCGCCCATCTGGGCTGGAAGACCCGGGTGCGCGCCTATCTGGATGGGCAGGAGGGGTTGTCGCGCAGCGAAGCGGTCAGTGACAAGGAGTGCCGTCTCGGCCGCTGGTACTTCAGCGAGGGGGCATCTTGCTGCAGTTCACAACCGGCCTTCAAGGCGATTGCCACCCCTCACGCCAGATTGCATCAGGTGATCCAGCAGGTCATCGAGCTTAAAAATCAGCACAAGCACGACGAGGCGGAGGCCCTCTACCGGGAGATCGAGCAGAACTCCGAGAAAGTGGTCGGTTGTATCGATCAGCTGTTGCGAGAGATGACCCAGCCGGAGCGTTAATCACGCTCGGGCCGGATAGCCAAAGGGCTGACAGCGATGTCAGCCCTTTTTAATGGCGCTGGTCAGGGGCGCGAGGTTACTGCACCGGGTGCTGATCCTGATAACGGGCGGCGGTGATGAACTGGCCGAAGGTGTCACACCAGACGATCACGCTGCTGTAACGGGCCGGATCGACCGTGGCAGGCAGCGGCACGATAAAGTTGTCGAAGGTCTTCACCGGCCCGACCCGCACCATCTGATCCTTGAGGCGGGCAAAATCGGCCTCGGTCTCGACAAACTCGGGGGAGAGGTAGAGCTGGTAGTCGGGCCCGGGGGCCAACTTGCCCATCAGGCTGATGGTATCCGGCCCTATGCTCACCTTGCCTTCCCCCCAGTGCAGCCGATCGCTGTCTGTCAGATCCCGACGAAAGGTGCCGTGGAATCTGGCTTGTTGCTGGCTGGCCGCTACCTGCTCAGTATCAGGTGCGAGCGGTGCGATCAGAATTGGCAGGGTATAGACACCGGCGGCAAAGCCTGCCGCCGCGACCAGCAGATGGGTGCCCACCAGCAGGGCCATGGTTTTGCGTTTCATGATATCTCGGTCGTTGATGAACAGGAGTCAGCATCATAGCAGTGGCACCGGTTGGCCCGCTTGTCGTCCGGCGTAATGGAGCAGGATGTTTGCGCAGCACCGGCCGCGCGAAAATAGACCGCTCCTTAAGCTCCGGTACAAGGGGGGGCGGGATAATGGCTGCCAGCGCCGAGCTGGTGGCCGGATTTGGCTCCCGCCGCTGACAACCCTGCGCCAGTTGCCGAACGTGGAATCGAAAGAGTGAAACCGACCAATAAATCCCTGCTGTCCATGCCTGAACGCCAGATCCCGCAGATGCCGTCTGACGAACCCGAGACTATGCTGCCCGCCGAGCCAGCGCGTGAGGCACCCAGCGAGCCGCCCATCGCGCCTGTGCTTGCTGAGCGACCGCTCCCCTCGTTTCACTCAGGCACCACTTCACTGTCAGCTCCGCCGATTGTGGTGGTGCCGGTTACGCAGCCACTGCCTGCTCGCGCCAGCAACAAGCTGGTCGGGGCGCTGATCTGTACCAGCCTGGCGCTGGTGGCCTCGCTGGTTTTCATTGCCCGCCTGCACCTTGCGGCACTTCCTCTGGTGGTCAACGAGCCGCAGCCACTGGCTGAGTTTGGCGTGGCTGCCATGGATCAGCCGGACCCCCTCTATGCCATGGAGCTGGCCTTTCCGCCGCGCGAGACCACCATCCCGCAGCCGGTAGCTGTTCCTAACCAGAAGCCAGCCAAGCTGAAGATCGGCGTCTACAAACAGGCGGATAACGTCGAGAAGTGGCGCCGCTGGGCGCGCCAGCAGAACGTCACCTTCGAGGCAGTGAAAAAGAACCGCGATGGCGAGCCCCACTACGTCCTCTACCTGTGCGAACAGGACCCGTCACGCATTGACCAGCTCAAGCTCGACGTGGCCCGCATCAGCGGCGAAACCCCGCTGCTGGTACGGCGGGCATCCTCCGCCAGCATCTAGCGAGCAATGAACCCCGGTTGAGTGGGCTGGTGACGATGTCAGTCATCAGTCAGATGATTACTTGTGTAGAAAGGTGGGTGCCCCGGATTTCCGACCGGCATGCACCATATCTCACCGCCTTATGCAGGTTCGATTAGCGCAGCGTAATCGGACGATCGAGAGGCTGTTGTTCCGGCTGCTGCCGCGAGTCAGGGTTGGCCAGCCGGAGGGGGTAAATCGGGGGTAGCTATAGAGGAAAGAGCGATATACAACAAGTCTCAATTAGGCCTTCAGCTAATCAATGGCTATGGGCTGGCAAGAGGATATGTCATAGCCCCGAGAGTATTTTCCTCTCGGGGCGTGATATCCAGAAGTGCATGCTATAAAAGCAAAAAGCCTCAGGAATTGACCACCTAATTACTGTTCGGTTAATTGCAGTGTCGCCATAATTGGCAGATGATCGCTGACGGTTGGCCAATTGATCCCGGCATAAACACCGGTCTGGGCCGGAATGGTGACATTTTTGATATTCCAGCGCTGCGCATTGCTGGTAAAAATGTAGTCAACCCCGATTTCAGGGTTATTTGCAGGCCATGTACGATGCTCCCGATTTAGTGGGGTTATCGAGTTCCAGTATTTTGTGACTTCCTTGATGCTGGCGGTCTCTGGTGTGTCATTAAAATCACCCATGAGCACTTTTATGCCACGAATTTCAATTGTCCTGTCATTAAGCTCCTGGATTTGGCCAATCCGCATTTCTGGATTCTCCTTGGTATCCAGATGGGTGTTGATTGCGGTAATGGTGGCCGGGAAGCCCGGCACGGAAACTTCGGTGATCAGCGCTATTCGTTGTTCTCTGTTGCCGGATGGCAGCTGTACAATTTCTTTGGTTTTGATCGGATATTTTGACAAGAATGCCAAACCATATTTACCACCATCAAAGTCAATTGCTGCACCAAACACACCATTCATGCCGGTGAGTTTTTTTAATTCAGCCAAGTGATCGATATTGCCACTGCGCTTTGTTAGTTGATCAACTTCCTGCAAAGCAACAATATCTGCTGAGCTAGCCTTTATTGCTGCTGCAATAGCGCTGATATTTGACACTTTTGCCGCACCAATATTGAACGTGGCAACAGTAATGGATGGGCCTTTATTTTGTGCAAACACCTTGTTGGATAACCCGTTCATGGCACTGGCCACTTCACGGCTGTTCTGGTTGTTGTTGGCACGCCCATCCTGAGCATTGGCACAGAGTGGAAGTGTTAGCGCCCCAATGAAAAAAAGACTGTATAGTTTGTTCATAAATATCTCTATAGAAAATGCTGTATTGTGCGTGATGTTTTTATCTGAAATGGAATGGTTTTATGGAGGTTTTTATATTCAACCTCTGATTTTTATACACTAAATTTTCGATGAGAATTAACCAAGTTGTTTTTGCTGTTATTGTGATGCAGCCCACTATTCAGGCGTTTCACCTGTCCCATTATTAAGCAGGTATTTATAAATAAAATAATAGTAGTGTGAATGGTGCGGGCCATAGCTGATCGGCGTCAGGCAGACGCACCACAAGCTACCACTTTCTGTAGGTGCGATTAGCGCAGCGTAATCGGACGATCGAGAGGCTTTGATTACGGTTGTTGCCGTGAAGCTGGGGCGGCCAGCCGGAGGGGGAAATTCGGCTGGCCGTTATGGCGGGAGAATTTATTTACGCGAACGTCCGATTACGTCTGACGGCTAATAATTATAGTAAGTGATTTTATTGCCTTTATAGCATGTTTTTAATCTGGCGATATACCTCGAAGATCATTCTTAATATCTCCCCATGCTTTTTCTAAAACTATATTTATAGCATAATGAAGAGAGTTTAGTTCAGCATAAAATCCATCACTTCCAGAAATGGCTAAATTTGTTACCCTTTCAATAAGGGATTCTATGTCTTTATATTTTTCTTTATCAAAAAGAAGTTCAAGCTTTGCATGGAGACGAGTAAGCTCACCATTATCTGCAGGCGATATTGATAGACCATTCTCTGTCTTGTTATGATATATCTGACTTGCATGTGAAAAATATTCAGCGGTAGTGTTCCTTAATTCCTCTTGCCATTTTTGCCTAAAGGTTGCAATGTTTGAGCTAATTTGGACTCGTTGATTTATATAGCTTATTCGTGCAACAAAACACGTTGTTAATATACTACCAATGCCTACTATAAGTGTTGCAATAACGATTGGCCAGTCAGTGGATGTTTCTACAGATATTTTTAAAGGTTGATAGTCTTTTTCTATTATGTTTTTAAGCTGTATTTCTGATGAAGTTGTTTTTTCTTGTGTAAGATGAATATCACCGTTTTTTATAAAATATAACGTCATTTTTTCTTGATAGTTTTCATTCATGATTTTCCATCCAACTTTTGAAAACGGCGCCTTAACGGCGCCGTTTTTTTTATATCACTTACTCAACCAACATCACTGCAGCAGCGAGATATCCGCGACTTGCAGGAACAGGTTGCGCAGGTTGTTCAGCAGCGCCAGACGGTTGGCCTTGAGGGCTTCGTCGTCGGCCATCACCATCACTTCGTTGAAGAAGGTATCGACCGGCTCGCGCAGGGCGGCCAGACGGGTGAGGGCAGCCTGATAGTCACCGGCAGCGAACAGCGGCGCCAGTTCGCCTTGCAGGGCAGCAACCTGGGTGGCCAGCGCCTTCTCGGCGGCATCGACCAGCAGTTCCGGTTTGACGGCAGTCGGCAACTCGCCTTCGACCTTGGCCAGAATGTTGCTCACGCGCTTGTTGGCGGCAGCCAGAGCCAGTGCGGCATCCAGAGTGCGGAAGTGGCTGACGGCCTTGACGCGACGATCGAAGTCGAGTGGGCGGGTCGGGCGGCGGGCCAGTACGGCCAGCACCACGTCGGCACCTATGCCTTCGTCCTGATAGGCGGCGCGGAAGCGGCCCAGCATAAAGTCGACCACGTCGGTGACGACGGTTTGGTTGGTCAGCTTGTCGCCGTAGACGCGTACCGCTTCTTCAACCAGTTCAACCAGATCCAGATCCAGCTGCTTCTCGGTCATGATGCGCAGGGCACCGATGGCGGCGCGACGCAGGGCGAACGGATCTTTGTCACCTTTGGGCAGCATGCCGATGCCGAAGATACCGGCCAGGGTGTCGAGCTTGTCGGCCAGCGCGACGGCACAGGCTTCCAGAGCGGACGGCAGGGCATCACCGGCGAAGCGCGGCATGTACTGCTCGTTGAGGGCCACGGCCACCACTTCGTCTTCGCCATCGTGACGGGCGTAGTGCATCCCCATGACACCCTGGGTGCTGGCGAACTCGCCGACCATGTTGGTCATCAGGTCACACTTGGAGAGCAGACCGGCACGCTTGGCCTGAGCCACGTTGGCGCCGATACGCTCGGCGATAAAGCCGGCGACGGTCTCGATGCGCTCGACCTTGGCCTTGACGGTGCCCAGCTGTTGCTGGAACAGCACGGTTTCAAGGCGCGGCAGGCGGGAGGCCAGGGTTTGCTTGAGGTCGGTCTTGAAGAAGAACTCGGCGTCAGAGAGACGGGGGCGAACCACTTTCTCGTTGCCGCTGATGATCTGGCTCGGGTCTTTGGACTCGATGTTGGTGACGAAGATGAACTTCGGCAGCAGCTTGCCGTTCTTGTCGTAGACCGGGAAGTACTTCTGGTCACCCTTCATGGTGTGAACCAGCGCTTCGGCCGGCACGGCCAGGAACTTCTCTTCGAAGTTGGCGGTCAGCACCACCGGCCACTCGACCAGTGCGGTGACCTCTTCCAGCAGGGCGTCGTCCAGATCGGCAACGCCACCGAAGGCGGCAGCGGCCGCTTCGGCGTCAGCCTTGATCTTGGCCTTGCGCGCCATGAAGTCGGCAACCACTTTGCCTTTGTCCAGCAGGATCTGCGGGTACTGGCTGGCGTTGTCGATGGTGAACTCGGGCTCGCCCATAAAGCGGTGACCACGAATGGTGCGGGCAGAGTCGATACCCAGAATGGTGGCGGGAACCAGATCCCCATCCAGCAGCAGGGTCACGGTGAACACCGGACGCACGAACTGGATGGTCTTGTCGCCCCAGCGCATCATTTTCGGGATGGGCAGCTTGGCCAGTGCAGCAGCGACCAGTTCGCCCAGCAGCTCTTTGGCCGGACGGCCTTCGACCTTGGCGGTGTGAACCAGCCATTCACCCTTGTCGGTGACCAGACGCTCGGCCTGAGCAACTGTGATGCCGTTGCCACGGGCCCAGCCTTCGGCAGCCTTGGTCGGCTTGCCTTCGGCATCGAATGCCTGAGAGACAGCCGGGCCGCGCTTCTCGACGCTCTTGCTCGGCTGCTCGCCAGCCAGCTCGCTCACCTTGAGCGCCAGACGGCGCGGTGAGGCAAACCACTCGACACCGGCGAAGGCCAGATCGGCCTTGGTCAGTTCGCTTTTGAGGTTGTCGGCAAAGGCTTCGGCCAGGGAGCGCAGGGCTTTGGGCGGCAGCTCAGCAGTACCGATCTCTACCAGAAATGTATGTTGTGCCATGTCCGTTCCTTAACCTTGCTGCTCGTTGCTGTCACGACGCTGGCGCTCTTCGTCGCTGCGCTTGCACATGGGGAAACCCAGCGCTTCGCGGGAGGCGTAGTAGGCCTCGGCCACGGCCTTGGTCAGGGTGCGAATGCGCAGGATGTAGCGCTGACGCTCGGTGACCGAGATGGCCTTGCGGGCATCCAGCAGGTTGAAGGAGTGAGCGGCCTTGAGGATGCGCTCGTAGGCAGGCAGCGGCAGCGGTTTTTCCAGTGCCAGCAGGTGTTGGGCTTCCTTCTCGTACTGCTCGAAGCAGTGGAACAGGAAATCTACATCGGCGTGTTCGAAGTTGTAGGTGGATTGCTCCACTTCGTTCTGGTGGAACACGTCGCCGTAGGTGGTCTTGCCCAGCGGGCCGTCAGACCAGACCAGATCGTAAACGCTGTCTACGCCCTGAATGTACATGGCCAGACGCTCGAGACCGTAGGTGATCTCGCCGGTAACCGGCTTGCACTCGAGGCCGCCAACTTGCTGGAAGTAGGTGAACTGAGTCACTTCCATGCCGTTGAGCCACACTTCCCAACCCAGACCCCAGGCACCCAGAGTCGGGTTTTCCCAGTTGTCTTCCACAAAGCGGATGTCGTGGATTTGCGGATCCAGACCCAACTCTTGCAGCGAGCCGAGGTAGAGCTCTTGAATGTTGTCGGGGGAAGGCTTGATGATCACCTGAAACTGGTAGTAGTGCTGCAGGCGGTTCGGGTTTTCACCGTAGCGGCCGTCGGTCGGACGGCGGGACGGTTGCACGTAGGCGCAGGCGATGGGCTCAGGGCCCAGTGCGCGCAGACAGGTCATGGGGTGGGAAGTACCGGCACCCACTTCCATATCCAACGGCTGAATAATGGTACAGCCCTGGCGGGACCAGTAGTCCTGCAGCTGCAGGATCAGGCCCTGAAAGGTTTTGACATCGAATTTTTGCATAATTTTTTTTCGCGCGAAGTGAAAATCAGAGCAAGATTTGCTGAATGTGAACCGAGGGAGTATACCGTCTGGCATGGTCGGATAATAGGCGAAATTGCTGGGGATTCGCGAGATGGCGCCCTGTTATGACGGGTTAGCGGCGGGTTGGCGCCGGATGTTCACGGGATGATCTGCCCACGGGGTGGGAGGATATCGGGTATCAGTGAGAAGAGAGGAGATAGCCAAAGATGAATGAGATGGAACTGCGTTGTGCCTGGGTGACCCGTGATGCGGAATATATTGCGTACCATGACCAGCAGTGGGGTCGGCCGGTTTATGACCCCCGCGAACTGTTTGCCAAGCTCTGTCTCGATGGTCAGCAGGCGGGCTTGTCGTGGCTCACCATCCTCAAGCGCACCGGGAGCTATTACCGTGCCTATGCCGACTTTGATCCGGTGCTGATCGCCCGGTTCGACGAGCAGGATGTGGAGCGGCTGATGCAGGACACCGGCATTATCCGCAACCGGCTCAAGGTGCAGTCGATCATCAGAAATGCCCGCGCTTATCTGGCGTTGCAGGAGCAGGGCATCGACTTTGCCGATTACCTGTGGGGCTTTGTCGGCGGCGCTCCCATGGTCAACCAGCGCCAGGGTAACGGCGATATTCCGGCCACCTCACCGGAGTCGGATGCCATGGCGAAGGCGCTCAAGAAGCTCGGCTTCAACTTTGTCGGCAGCACCATCTGTTACGCCTTTATGCAGGCGGTGGGAATGGTGAACGATCATCTGGTCAGCTGTCCTTGCCACGAAGAGTGTCAAAAGACACTGCTCTAAGCCTCTTTGTTGCATCCGGTTCAGTCGGTATACAGTGATGGGCGTTCAGAATCTCGCTCCCAACTTAAGGAGTCATTCATGTCTTTCATCACTGTTCGCGGACGCACTTGTCGTGCCCTGATCCTGGCTTGTGCCACCCTGTTGACCTCACTGCCTGCACTGGCTGTCAAAGAGGCGCGCGATATTCGTCAGGATGGTCGTAGCGACGCGCGTGACGTTCGTCAGGATAGCTACAACGGTCATCAGGATGCCCGCCACGATGCCCGTGATGTGCGTCAGGATGGCCGCCCGCAAGCCCGCGATACCAAGCAGGATTGCCGTCAGGAAGAGTACCTGAACAACGTCGACTGCCGTCAGGACAAGCGCCAGTTCAAGCAGGACGTACGTGAAGAGGCGCGGGATATCCGCCGCCGCTGATCCTCGCTTCATGGTAGCGGCGCCCGATGTGGCCAACCGTTGGCAGCAAAACAGTGTGACATGAAAAAGGCTCCCGATGATGGGAGCCTTTTGGCATCTGGCTGCCGGGCGGCGGCTTACTCTACCCCCGCCTTGATCAGGCATTCGCTGTACTGCTTGTCCACCTTGAAGATGTGGTTGAGCAGCCAGTTCTTCAGAAAGATGATTAGCTCCATGTTGAGCTCTTGCTCGTCGGTATCTTCGCGCCGGATCAGGGTATCCAGCTCGGTCAGCAGCTTGGTGTGCTCCTGCTTGTGACGCTGCAACTGGGGATAGCGGGCCCGCTCCATGCTGCGCTCCTCGTCGGCAAAGTGCTGAGTGGCCAGTTTCAGTAGTTCATCCAGCCGCTGCTTGCGCTGCTGAGCCGGGCTGTTATCCCGTACCGCGTGATAGAAGCGGTTCATCGCCTCGAACAACCCCTGATGCTGCTGATCCACGCTGGCCACCCGCACCATAAAGGCTTCGTTCCAGTGCAGCAGATCGTGCTCGTGGCCACCGAGATCCTGCCGGTTCACTTCGAACTGATCGCTGATAAGGCCGATCTCCTCGTTGGCCTGATTGAGATCCCGGGTATGGGTGCGGCTCTCACGGGCCAGATCCAGACATTCACGGGCAATATGGGCAACCTGCATGACGTTGCGGTTGGTCTCTTCGGCGACCTGCGCCTGTTGTTCGGCGGCGGTGGCGATCTGGTGGTTCATATCAGCCACCCGGGTGATGGCGGCGACGATGGCGTCGAGGGTTTCACCGGTGCCAGCAGCCTGATTGACTGCCTGCTCACTGACGTTGCGGGTGGTGTGCATGGTGGTCACTGCGTGGCGGGTGTTGTGCTGCAGCGCTTCAATCCGCTGCTGGATATCGATGGTGGCGGCTTGAGTGCGGGTGGCCAGCTTGCGTACCTCGTCGGCGACTACCGCAAAGCCGCGCCCCTGTTCGCCGGCGCGGGCGGCTTCGATAGCGGCATTGAGGGCCAGCAGGTTGGTCTGCTCCGAGATGGTGCTGATCACCTGCAGTATGTTGCCGATCTGGCTGCTCTCCTGATCCAGTCGGGTCACCTCACCGGCTGATTGCTCGATATGGGTGGCCACCTGACGGATCAGGGTGATGGTCTGGCTCACCTGCTGCTGACCATCGTGGGCTTGCTGCTGGGTGAGCAGGGTATCCTGGCTGGCCTGCTCGGTGTTGTGCTCGATATTGTGCACCGTGGCGGTCATTTCGTTGATGGCGGTCGCCAGCAGATCAGTACTTTGCTGGGCCTGCTGCATGCTGCTGAGGGTGCTGCCGGAGTGTTCCATCAGCAGCGCCATCTTGTCGTGGGTCTTGTGGGAGACCTGCTGCACCGAGCCGATCAGGCTGTCGATATTGTCGAGGAAGCGGTTGAAGACGGTGGCGAGGTAGGCGAACTCGTCCTGCCCGCGGCTGCGTAGCCGGAAGGTGAGGTTGTGGCTGTGATTGGCCAGCTCGACCAGCTGGGTCATCAGTTGTTGCAGCGGGGCACCGTCTTGAGATGGATCAGCAGCAACATCAGCATGATGATGGTCAGGCTGACTACCAGTAGTAGCAGATCCTGGCTTTGCAGGGCACTGCTTTGGGTGGCGATCTCCCGCTCCTGGCGCATCAGCTGTTGTTGTTGCTGCTCCAGCGCCCCTTCCACCTGAGTGGCGATGCTACCGGTTATCGCGTCAAAGCCCTCTCCCGGCTGCTTCATCAAGCGGTTGCCCGCTTCGCGCCCCCCTTTCAGGTAGGCATCGACCATCTGTTTGCCCACCTCGAGCTGGCGGGTGAGCAGAGGGGTGAGGGCGCTTTGCAGCTGTGGCAGGGTGCCGAGCAACTGGCGGGCGGCCTGCGCGTGCTGTTCCGCCGCGGCGATGGAGTCCTGCTCGCCCGAGACAGCGGCATCGGTCAGAAATTGCTGCACCTGGGTGGTGTGATAGCGCAGCTCCTGCAGGGTAATTTGTCGGTTGGCGCTGGTAATCAACTGTTCTGGCAGTTGTCCGAGCCGATCGGTCAGGGTGCTGCGCCAGATACCCCCCAGCACCATGGTAAACAGGATAACCAGGCTCGCGCCCAACAGCAGATGGCGGATCGAGAGGTTGCGAAGCAGTGCAAACATGGAGAGCCCTCAGAGACCTATTGATAGTGCCTTCAATAGTAGTCAATGGCGTCAGCCAGCTCGCTGCCGTTTGTGACAGGGAGTCGGGTTATATGGGATTGTCCGGTGTTCAGCTCATATCCAGTGCGGTTTGACATAATGGCGGTCATCCACCAGAAGAAGGTGCAATTCATCCCCTGACGTCACACCTTGGCGCGCCTCTGGGGTAGAATGCGCGCCTTCCCGTTTTGAGTCGTTTTTTCAGAGGTTCTTACATGCATTTCAAGATGATTGTTCCGGCGGTTGCATTGGCTGTGGCGCTGAGTGGTTGCACTACCAACCCGTATACCGGTGAACAGCAAACCTCCAAGGCTGTGTGGGGTTCATTGGCGGGTGCCGCGACCGGTGCTGCAGTGGGTGCCATGTCTTCCAGCAAGGGCGATCGCAAGAAGGGTATCTGGACCGGCGTGGCCGCAGGTGCTGCATTGGGTGGTGGTATCGGTTATTACATGGATGTGCAGGAAGCCAAGCTGCGCGAGAAGTTGCAGGGTACCGGCGTCAGTGTCACCCGTAATGGTGACGAACTGATCCTCAATATGCCGAACAGCGTGACCTTCGACAGCTCCAGCTCCCAGTTGAAAGCGGCCGGTGCCAATACCCTCTCCGGCGTAGCCATGGTGGTTGCCGAGTTCGACAAGACCCGCCTGAACGTGGTTGGTCACACCGACAGCTCAGGTTCCCGCGATCTGAACATGAAGCTCTCTCGCGATCGTGCCGATGCCGTTGCCGCCCAGCTGATTGGCCAGGGCGTATCAGGCAGCCGTATCTCTACCCGTGGCGTTGGCCCGGATCAGCCGATTGCTTCTAACAGCACCGTTGACGGCAAGGCGCAGAACCGCCGCGTCACCATTACCCTGACCCCGACCGCCTAAGTCGTCCGGTTTGTGGTAATGAAAAGGCCCCGCCAGTGATGGTGGGGCCTTTTCATTTATGCTGTTGCGAACAATGGCTGCTCCCTTTTCCCTTGCAGGAGAAGGGTTGGGAATGAGGGGGAGAACCGCCTCTTAGACAGCGGCAGTCAGCTGCACTTCCACCTTGTAGCCTTCGTGGGCGAGGCGGGCTTGTACGCAGGCGCGCACGGGGGCTGTGTTGGCGTCAGGGGAGCCAGGCATCCTGCTTCGTTTAGACAGCCGCAGTCAGCTGCACTTCCACCTTGTAGCCTTCATGGGCGAGGCGGGCCTGTACGCAGGCGCGCACCGGTGCGGTGCCAGCCGGGATCCAGCTGTCCCACTGCTCGTTGAAGGCGGCGATATCGCCAATGTCCTTGAGATAGATGTTGGCCATCAGGATCTTGTTGACGCCGGAGCCGTTGGCTTCCAGCAGGCGCTGCAGGCTGGTCAGCACTTCGCGGGTCTGCTGGTGGATATCCGCCTCTTCACTGACAGGGACTTCTACCACATAGAGGGTGCCATTGTGGATGACCACATCTGACCAACGCTGGGTGGTGCCGATTCGGGTAATGGTTGTCATGGATTGCTCCGGTACTGGGGCTTATTGACCCTTGCGGATCAGATAGCGGTAAGGGGCCTGCTCTGTCTCGCTGGCGATCAGGGTGTGATCCATAAAGCGGCAGAAACTGGGGATGTCGCGGGTGGTTGAAGGGTCGTCGGCGCTGACCAGCAGGGTCTCGCCATCCGCCATCAGCCGCACTTTCTTGCGAACCATCATTACGGGTTCCGGGCAGCGAAGCCCGATTGCGTCCAACACATGGGTTGCGCTGCAGAATAAATCACTCATCTATTATCAACCTTCAACCTATTCGGCTGCCAATGATACTCAGGGCTAAAAAATAATCAAATAAACGCCCTGCCAACCAGCATATGTAACCAAAATGTTATTTGGCCCTATCCAGTGTGCGCCGGACGAGTAATATAAAAATTGCACCATATTCAACAAGGAGGTGAATATGCAGGTTTCCTACGGCAGATTACAGGCCTACGCAGGCATGGGGTTCTTGTCTTTCGCCATGATAGTGATGGGCAGCCCGATCGGGAATACCGGTACCTGGTTCGGCTCCATGGTGATGGTCGGATTGGGGCTCTGGATCGAGCTCAGCGATTACTATGACGAGGATGAGGACGAAAACGATCAATCCTGAATCGGATGACGATTCAACAACAAAGGCGGAGCAATTCCGCCTTTGTCATTTCTGCCGTTTG
Source organism: Aeromonas sp. EERV15 (assembly GCF_900079845.1). Classification (NCBI taxonomy): domain Bacteria; kingdom Pseudomonadati; phylum Pseudomonadota; class Gammaproteobacteria; order Aeromonadales; family Aeromonadaceae; genus Aeromonas; species Aeromonas sp. EERV15. The sequence continues at coordinate 52,004 of NZ_FKKY02000024.1, forward strand.
GCAATTTGTCCGGATCAGCGGGTCGAGCGCATGGCCCGTTCCAGTTGCAGCGCCGTCTGTTGCGGGTCGCCTTTGGTGTCATTGAAGAAGTTACCGAGCACGTCAAAGATGGCCTGACGCATATTGGTCGGGGTGGCCATCCCCTCTGCCATGCTGGGTAGCAGGTTGTCCTGCTTTTCCGCTTGCAGGAAATCCTGATAGGAGTGGATGGCGCAGCGGTCGAACTTGCTCATATCGGGGTTGGTCAGTGCCGGGATCGATCCCTTCACCCGATTGAACTCCTGCTGGAATTTCGGTGTCATCAGCAGCTGGGCCAAGTCGCCCTGGGCCTGCAGCTGGGCCGGATCCCGCTGCTTGAACATGGCGATGGAGTCGAGGTTGTAGCTGAACAGCCCGGCGCTGCCCGGGCTCGGCAGGCAGGCGATATCCTCACCCGGCCGGTAGTTCCCCGCGCTCAGCTCCCCCTTCACCCAGTCCCCCATCAGCTGCATGGCGGCACCACCGCTCTCCAGCAAGTTGGTTGCCTGGTGCCACTTAAGACCCGCGTATTTTTGTGGAACATAGGCGCGTAGCTGGTGGAAGCGGGTCAGTACCCGCACCATGTCGGGGCCGGTCAGGGTGGCGCTGTCCTGTTCGAGAAACGCCTTACGGTAGAACTCTTTACCGCCCTCACCGAGCGCCACCGTTTCAAACAGCACCGCCAGCTGCCAGGGTTCGTTGCCGATGGCGAGCGGCGTGATGCCCCGTTTTTTAAGCTGCTCGGCGACCGTGATGAACTGGGCCCAGTCGTCGGGTGGCGTCAGTTTTTGCTGCTCGAATACCTTGCGATTTAGCCACAGCCAGTTGACCCGATGGATACCGGTCGGCACCGCCATCAGGGCGTCATGCTGGCTGAGGGTCGCCCGCACCATGGGGGGCATTTTGGCATACCAGCCAAGGTGCTCGGCCATCGGGCTCAAATCGCGCAAGAAACCGAGACCGGCCCACTCCTTGAGCTCGTAACCCTTGAGGTGCGCAGCCTCCGGCGGGTTGGCTGCCAGCGCCCGGCTTTTCAGTACCGTCATGGCGCTCTTGCCGCCGCCCCCTTGCACCGCGAAATCATTCCACTGATTGCCTTGGGCAGCCCATTCGGATTTGAGCTCTTCCACCGCTTTCGCTTCACCACCGGAGGTCCACCAGTGCAGCACCTCCACCTGGGAGGCGGAGGCAGAGCCACAGAGCAGGGCAAGCAGGGAGATCGGGAACCACTTCATGGGCAACTACCTTGGGAGAGAGAGGGTGGCTTGCAGGCCGCCTTGCGGACGATTTTCCAGCACCAGATCGCCGCCATGGGCGTGGGAAATATTGCGGGCGATGCCAAGGCCAAGGCCGGTTCCAGCCTGATCGGTGCTGAGCCGGTAGTAGGGTTCGAAGATGCGTTCGAACTGATCTTCCGGCAGGCCGGGACCTTCATCCATGATGAACAGAATCAACATTTCCGCGTCATCCATGATGATGATGCGTACCCGCTGACCATATTTGATGCCGTTATCCACCAGATTGCCGATGCAGCGTTTGAGGGCCAGCAGCTTGCCGCGATAGGGCCACTTGCAGTGCCCCTCGATAGTCAGCCGCTCGTCATGGAGGTTCATCGACTCCGCCATCTGCTCCAGCAGTGCGTTGATGTCGATCTCCTCGATGTTCTCGTGGATGTCAGTCTCTTTTACCGTCTGCAGCGCCCCTTTCACCATCAGCTCCAGCTCGTCGAGATCCTTGTTGAACTTACCGATCTGCACCTCGTCGTCGAGTAGCTCGACCCGCAGCCGCAGCCGGGTGATGGGGGTCTTGAGGTCGTGGGAGATGGAGCTGAACAGCCGTTCCCGATCATCGATATAACGGCGAATGCGGTGCTGCATGATGTTGAAGGCGCGGGTGGCCGCCACGATCTCCGACGCCCCTTCCTCTTTGAGCGAAGGCTGGTCGATATCCTTGCCCAGATTGACCGCCGCCTTGGCGAGACGGCGCAGCGGGCGGGTCTGCCAGCGCACCAGCATAAAGGTGAAGAAGCAGAGGAACACCGTCATCAGGGCGATAAAGCGCACCTGATTGCTTGGCATCACGGTATCGTCGAGGGTCATGTAGGGGGCGGGCAGCAGGGCTGCCAGATAGAGCCACTCCCCCTTTTCGATCTCGATCTGGGTCACCAGTACCGGCGGGTTGAGCGGTTCCAGCGACAGGGTGTAGCGGGCCCAGGAGGAGGGGAGATCCGCCAGCAGGGTGTCATTGTTGAAGACGTGAAGGTCGTCGGGTCGGGAGAAGTCCACCTTGATCGCCATGGCATCGGAGAGCTTGCGGGTCAGCACCCCCTGCACCTCCTGCAGCACCAGCGTCTTGCGCTCGCTGTCGGGGATGGCGTTGATGTGGATCTCTTCCTCGTTGAGCGAGACGAAGAAGCGGCTGCCGCCCATGTTGCGCAGCTGGTCCAGCGCGATATGGCGATACTGCAGCGGCAGGGATTTGAAGAAGTTGACGGTGGAGGCGGCGGAGAGCGCCAGGTTGCGGGTGGTGCTGATCATCCCCTCCAGTTCCCGCTTCTGGATCTGCTGCATCCAGATGCCGGTCAAAATGGTCTGGGAGAGCAGGATGGCCAGCAACAGCAGCAGGATCATCCGTGATAGCAGGGAGCGGGGCACCAGCGCCCCCCAGGACCACTTGTTGCTCATGGCAGCTCGTGCACCTCGGCAATCAGCATGTAACCGCTGCCGCGAATGGTCTTGATGATGCGCGGGCTCTTGCCGTTGTCACCCAGCTTCTGGCGCAGGCGACTGATCTGCACGTCGATGCCGCGCTCCATCGGCAGGCTCTCGCGGCCGCGGGTGGCATCGGAGATGGTATCGCGATCCAGCACCAGACCGGGCTGCTGCAGGAACATGCCGAGCAGCATGGCATCGCTGCCAGAGAGATCCAGCAGGCTGCCATCGTCATGGGTCAGCTGGTGGCTCAGGGTGTCGAGGGTCCACTCGGCAAAACGCAGGCGGCGGCTCGGCTCCTTCTCTTTCTCCGGTTGGCGGAATTCGGCGCGGCGCAGCAGCGCCTTGATGCGGGCCTGCAGTTCACGGGGGCTGAACGGCTTGGCGATATAGTCGTCGGCGCCGAGTTCGAGGCCGATCACCCGATCCGCTTCGTCGGAGGCGGCGGTCAGCATGATAATGGGCACCTGGGAGTCACGACGGATCTGCTGGCAGAGGGTAAAACCGTCCTCGCCGGGCATCATGATGTCCAGAATAATCAGGTCCGGGCTGTGCTGGGCGAGTTGCTGGCGCATCTCGTTGCCACCGGCGGCCGTCAATACCTGAAAGCCCGCCCGGGTCAGGTACTCATTGAGCAGCTCGCGGATCTCTTGGTCGTCATCGACGATCAGCAGTTGTTTGCTCATTGACATATGTATGTGCATCCACCCATTTTTTTGTGCAGATTGAACCTGTCGGGGGAGTAAAAAGCAAGCAAGCCCCCCATCTAATGTGAGGTTTAAGGCAATAACAGGCTATTGATAACTTTAAAACGAAAAAAGGCCGACCCAAACGGGACGGCCAACAGATAACTTCTGACTACTGACGATCACCCCGTGTGGCTCTCGTCACAGACTTGAAAAGGGGCCAGTCAGACTGACCCCGAAAAGGGACAACACTCAGTCATGCATCCCGTCGATCCGGCTGGTTATCACACCCGTTCAAACACGGTGGCGATGCCCTGACCCAGACCGATACACATGGTGGCAACCCCCAGGGTGGCGTCCTTCTCCTCCATCAGATTGATGAGGGTGGTGGAGATACGCGCACCGGAGCAGCCGAGGGGGTGGCCCAGCGCAATGGCGCCGCCGTTCAGGTTGACCTTCTCGTCCACCAGATCCTGCAGACCCAAATCCTTGACGCAGGGCAGCGATTGGGCGGCAAATGCCTCGTTCAGCTCGAACAGGTCGATATCGCCAACGGTCAGACCGGCACGCTTGAGCGCTTTCTGGGTCGCCGGCACCGGGCCGTAGCCCATGATGGCGGCATCACAACCGGCGATCGCCATGGCGCGCACCTTGGCACGGGGCGTGAGGCCGAGGGCCTTGGCGCGATCCGCACTCATCACCAGCATGGCGGCGGCGCCGTCAGACAGGGCTGAGGAGGTGCCGGCAGTGACGGTGCCGTTGACCGGGTCAAACACCGGGCGCAGCTGGCTCAGGGTTTCGACCGTGGTCTCCGGGCGGATCACTTCGTCGTAGTCGTAGAAGAAGCGGGCGCCGCTGGCGTCATGGCCTTCCAGCCCGACGATCTCCTTGGCGAAACGCCCTTCCACGGTCGCAGCATAGGAACGGCGATGGGAGCGGGCGGCAAACTCGTCCTGCTGCTGGCGGCTGATGCCGTGCAGCTTGCCGAGCATTTCGGCGGTCAGCCCCATCATGCCGGAGGCTTTCGCCACCGACTTGGCCATGCCGGGGTGGAAGTCGACGCCGTGGCTCATCGGCACGTGGCCCATGTGCTCGACGCCGCCGATGATGAAGATGTCCCCATCACCCACCTGAATGGCGCGGGAGGCGTCATGCAGCGCCTGCATGCTTGATCCGCACAGACGGTTGACGGTGACCGCCCCCACCTGCTTCGGAATACCAGCCAGCAGTGAGGCATTACGGGCGATGTTGAAGCCCTGCTCCAGAGTCTGCTGCACGCAGCCCCAGTAGATATCCTCGATCTCGTTCGGGTCGAGGTTGGGGTTGCGCAGCAGGATGGATTTCATCAGGTGCGCGGACAGATCTTCTGCACGCACGTTGCGGAAGGCGCCGCCCTTGGACCGGCCCATGGGGGTCCGGATACAGTCGACAATGACTACGTCTTTCATGAATGGATCTCCTTTCCGCAATCAGTAGAAGGTTTTGCCCTGGGCGGCCATCTCACGCAGCTTGTCGCTGACGCGGTAGAGCGGGCCCAGATCGGCATACTGGTCGGCCATGGCCACGTAACGATCCAGACCAATGGTGTCCAGATAGCGGAATACGCCGCCGCGGAAGGGAGGGAAGCCCAGACCGTAGACCAGTGCGATGTCGGCTTCGGCTGGGGTGGCAACAATGCCCTCTTCCAGACAGAGCACCACTTCATTGATCATCGGGATCATCATGCGAGCTATGATGGCTTCCTTGTCGAAATCCTGCTTCGGCTTGGCAATGGGGGCTAGCAGCTCGTAGGCAGCGGCGTCGGCCACCTTCTTCGGCTTGCCCTTCTTGTCCTGCTCGTAAGAGTAGAAACCCTTGCCATTCTTCTGACCGAAGCGGCTCACCTCATACATCACGTCGATGGCGGTGCGACCTTCCTTGCTCATGCGTGCCGGGAAACCCTGCGCCATCACATCACCGGCATGGTGACCTGTGTCGATGCCAACCACGTCCAGCAGGTAGGCGGGGCCCATGGGCCAGCCGAACTCCTTCTCCATCACCTTGTCGACGGCAGCGAAGTCGGCACCATCGGCAACCAGCTTGTTGAAGCCGAAGAAGTAGGGGAACAGCACCCGGTTGACGAAGAAGCCAGGGCAGTCGTTGACCACTACCGGGGACTTGCCCATGGCGGCGGCATAGGCCACCACGCGGTTGATGGTTTCATCGGAGGTCTGCTCGCCGCGGATGATCTCCACCAGTGGCATGCGGTGTACCGGGTTGAAGAAGTGCATGCCGCAGAAGTTCTGCGGGCGCTTCAGCCCCTTGGCCAGCAGGGAGATGGGAATGGTGGAGGTGTTGCTGGCGAGCACGGCATCATCACCGATGATCCCTTCCACTTCGCCCAGTACGGCGGCCTTCACTTTCGGGTTTTCGACCACGGCTTCCACCACCAGATCCACATGCTTGACGTTGTCATAGCTGAGGGTTGGGGTGATGGCTGAGAGCACCTGGCCCATCTTGATGCCGTCGATGCGACCCTTTTCGAGCTGGCCGTTGAGCAGCTTGGTGGCTTCGCCCATGCCAAGTGCCAGTGCCTTCTCGTTGATATCCTTCATCACCGCCGGAATGCCCTTGCTGGCAGACTGGTAGGCGATGCCTCCTCCCATGATGCCGGCACCCAGTACGGCGGCGTGGCTAGTGGCCTTGCTTGCCTGCTTGGCAGCCTTCTTGGCCAGCGCCTTTATGTGCTGATCGTTGAGGAAGATGCCGACCAGCGCCTTGGCGACATCGGTCTTGGCCAGCTTGATAAAGCCCTGCGCCTCGGCCACCAGAGCCTCGTCACGGCCCATGCCAGCAGCCGCTTCGACGGTTTTCACCGCAGTCATCGGCGCCGGATAGTGTTTGCCCGCCACGGCGGCAACCATGCCGGCAGCGGTGGTGAAGCTCATCATGGCTTCCAGTTTGGAGAGGCGCAGCGGGGATTTTTTGGCGGCGCGACGGCTCTGCCAGTCCAACTTGCCCGCGATGGCGTCTTTCATCATCTGCACCGCAGCGCTGTGCAGCGCGTCGGGGGCGACCACGGCATCGATGGCTCCCACTTTGAGGGCGTCATCGGCACGGTAATCCTTGCCGGTGGTGATCCACTCCAGCGCGTTGTCGGCGCCGATCACCCGTGGCAGACGGACGGTGCCGCCAAAGCCCGGCATGATGCCGAGTTTGGTCTCGGGCAGGCCAATCTTGGCAGTGGTGTCGGCCAGACGGAAGTCGGTGGAGAGAATGGTCTCGCAGCCGCCGCCCAGAGCGTGGCCCTTGATGGCACAGAGGGTCGGTACCGGCAGATCTTCGATGGCGTTGAAGATGTCGTTGGCCTTTTTCAGCCAGCCGAGCAGATCTTCTTGCGGCAGATCGAACAGTTCCAGGAATTCGGTAATATCGGCGCCGACGATAAAGGCGTCTTTGCCGGAGGTGAGGATCAGACCTTTTAGTTCACGTTCTTGTTGTAATGCGGCGATCGCTTCGCTCAGGGAGAGCAGGGTAGCGCGATCCAGCTTGTTGACTGAACCCGGGGCATCAAACCTCAGCTCGGCAATGCCGTTTTCGAGGTAGCTGACCGACAGGGTTTCGCCTTGGTAGATCATGAGAGTGTCTCCTTGTTCCCACTCAGTGGGGGGTGTTGCTCCTTTATCCCCAGCAGGGGGCGAGGCTCACTATTGATCCAAAAGGAGACATTTTCAACACCTATTTAAAACATTTGTTTAACAGTTATCGAGTAAAAGCTCCTCATCACAAAACGGGCAAAAGAGAGGCGCCTTGCGGCGCCTCCGATGGATGTGAGTTTGTTATCAACTGGCCAGTTCCGGCCGGTTGCGATACTGGTTCAGCACCTCGGGGTCGGCGAGGGCGTGGGTGTTGTTGACGGGTCTGTTGTGCACTACCTCCCGCACCGCCAGTTCGACGATCTTGCCGGACTTGGTGCGGGGGATGGCATCCACCTGCAGGATACGGGCGGGCACGTGGCGGGCGGTGCAGTGTTGCTTTATCTGCTGGCGGATCCGCTCGCGCAGCGGTTCGTCGAGCTTGCAACCCGCCTTGAGCTTGACGAACAGCACCACCCGCTCGTCCTGCTGCCACTGCTGGCCGATGACGATGCTCTCTTCCACCTCGTCCAGTTGCTCGACATAGCGGTAGATCTCGCTGGTGCCGATGCGCACGCCGCCCGGATTGAGGGTGGCGTCGGAGCGGCCGTAGAACAGAATGCCGCCGGTCGGGGTCAGCTCGATCCAGTCGCCGTGGCACCAGATATTGTCGAACCGCTCGAAGTAGGCTGCGTGGTACTTGTCGCCGCTCTCATCCCCCCAGAAGCCCACCGGCTGGGCCGGGAACGGTTTGGTGCAGACCAGCTCGCCCTTTTCGCCCTGTACCGGCTGGCCCGCCTCGTTGAATACCTGTACCGCGAGACCGAGGCCGCGCCCCTGACTCTCGCCGCGATAGACCGGGCTGAGCGGGTTGCCGATGACGAAGCAGGAGCAGATATCGGTGCCGCCGGAGATGGAGCTGAGCTGTACATCCTGCTTTATCTGCTGATAGACGTAGTCGAACCCCTCCGGCGACAACACGGAGCCGGTGCTGCAGATCAGCCGCAACTGTGGCAAGTCGTGGCTGTTGATGGGGGCATAACCCTGCTTGTGCAGCGCATCGAGATACTTGGCCGAGGTGCCGAACAAGCTGACCTGCTCGTCGCGGGCCAGATCCCACAGCACCTTGCCATCCGGGTAAAACGGCGAGCCATCGTAGAGCACAAGGGTGGCGCCGGAGGCGAGGGCGCTCACCAGCCAGTTCCACATCATCCAGCCACAGGTGGTGAAGTAGAAGATCCGTTCCCCCGGTTTGATGTCGCAGTGCAGTTGGTGCTCTTTCAGGTGTTGCAGCAGGGTGCCGCCAATGCCGTGCACGATGCACTTGGGTTTGCCGGTGGTGCCGGAGGAATAGAGGATATAGAGCGGATCGTTGAAGGCCATCGGTTCGAAGGCGAGCTGGGCACCGTGCTGGCTGGCCAGCAGTTGCTGCCAGTCGTGGCCAAGCTGCAGCGGGTTGCCGAGCAGGGGGATCATCACCGTCTGCTCTATGCTGTCGATCTGGCTGACGACCCCTGCCACTTTGTCCTGAATGTCGATCCCTTTGCCGTTGTAGCGATAGCCATCCACCGCAAACAGCACCCGCGGCCGGGTCTGGCCGAAGCGCTCTACCACGCTGGCTTCGCCGAAGTCGGGGCTGGTGGAGGTCCAGATCGCCCCGAGGCTGGTGGTTGCCAGCATGGCAACCACGGTTTCCGGGATATTGGGTAGATAGGCGGCAACCACGTCGCCACGACCAATCCCTTGGTGGCGCAGCCACTGAGCCAGCTTGGCCACCTGATCACTCAATTCACGCCAGCTCAGCGTGCGGCTTGGGCTCCCTTCAATGCGGGATATGATGGCCGGGCTCTCGTCCTGACGGCGCAGCAGGTTTTCGGCGAAGTTGAGGCGGCTGTCGGGGAACCAGCGGGTGCGCTGCATATCCTGACGGTTCTCCGCCACTATGTTGCCGAGCTCGCCCTTGACGCCGCAGTGCTGCCACACCAGCGGCCAGAAACGGGTGGTCTTCTCCACCGACCATTGGTAAAGCTGCGAATAGTTCTGCAACTGCAAGCCGTGGAAACGGTTCACCTCCGCCATAAAGCGGTAGAGGTTGGATTGCTGCATCCCGAGCGGATCCGGTTGCCACAGGCAGAGGTTGTCCATGAGTAATCCCTGACGTCATGTATCTAGCGGCAGTGTATTGAATTGTTTTTGATTTGTTAATGATTGGTTTTCTGTTGATAACAAACACTTTGTAACGCATGCGTTACCTCACGAAGCGGCAGCTTGACGGGTCGAGCCGCCCCGAGCTTGGTGTTATGCTGCTATCACATTCACCTCGGAGCAGGACGCCATGAGCAGCTACAGCCAACTTTTTGCCCAGCACCTCGATACCTTGCAGCAGCGCACCCGCGACATTCTGCAACAACAGGGGCTCAGCGGACTGGCCATCCACTCCGGCCAGACCCACCGCATCTTCCTCGATGATCAGGATTACCCGTTCAAGGTAAACCCGCACTTCAAGGCCTGGTTGCCGGTGCTGGACAATCCCCACTGCTGGCTGCTGGTGGACGGGGTGAACAAACCGGTACTGCTGTTCTATCGTCCGGTGGATTTCTGGCACAAGGTGGCGGATCTGCCCAATGCCTTCTGGGTCGAGTTCTTCGATATTCGTTTCCTGACCCGACCGGAGCAGGTGGCCGATCATCTGCCTGCCAACAAGCAGGAGTGGGCCTATCTGGGCGGTCATCTGGAAGTGGCCGAGCTGCTGGGGCTGACCCAGCCCAATCCGGAAGCTGTACTCAACTACCTGCACTATCACCGCGCCTACAAGACCCCCTACGAGCTGGAGTGTCTGCGCGAGGCGACCCGCATCGGCGTGCGCGGCCATATTGCCGCCAAGGACTCCTTTATGGCGGGGGCGAGTGAGTTCGAGATCAATCTGGCCTACATGAAGGCGGTCGGGCAGGGGGCCAATGAGGCACCCTACGGCAATATTGTCGCCATCAACCGCAATGCGGCCATCCTTCACTACACCCATTTGTCTGCCTTGCGGGTGCCGGATGCGGAGCGCCACTCCTTCCTGATCGATGCCGGCGTCGATTTTCACGGTTATGCCTCCGACATCACCCGTACCTGGGCGTGGCGTCGTGGCGAGTTTGCCGATCTGATTGCTGCCCTCGACGAGCTGCAGCAGGAGATCATCAAGGAGATCAAACCGGGTCGCCGCTACAGCGAGCTGCATCTGCAGATGCATCACAAGCTGGCGCGCCTGCTGCAGGCCACCGAGCTGGTGGACATGTCGGTGGACGAGATGATCAACACCGGGGTGACCAACGTCTTCTTCCCTCACGGCCTCGGCCACTTCCTCGGTCTGCAGGTGCACGATGCGGGCGGTTTCATGCAGGATGAGCGCGGCACCCATCTGGCGGCCCCCGAGCTGTTCCCCTATCTGCGCTGCACCCGGGTGATGGAGGTGGATCAGGTGTTCACCATCGAGCCGGGGCTCTACTTCATCGACAGTTTGCTGGAGCCGCTGCGTCAGGGCGAACAGGGCAAACGGGTCAACTGGAACAAGGTAGAGGCTCTGCGGCCGTTTGGCGGCATCCGCATCGAAGACAACATAGTGCTGCACGCCAACGGGGTGGAGAACATGACCAGACAAGCAGGGCTCTGATGGCGGTAGCGTACTCGATTCCGGCCGCCCCGCTGGAATTGACCGAAGAGATAAAGAAGAGCCGCTTCATTACCCTGATTGCCCACACCCCGACCGTCGAGGCTGCCAAGGGGTGGGTCAACGAGATCAAGCGTCAACATCCGACCGCTCGCCATCACTGCTGGGCCTTTGTGGCGGGTGCGCCGCAAGATAGCCAGGTCTATGGCTTCAGCGATGATGGTGAACCTTCCGGCACAGCGGGCAAGCCGATCCTGGCCCAGTTGATGGGGTCTGGATTCGGTGAAATCTGCGCCGTGGTGGTGCGTTACTACGGCGGCATCCAGCTTGGCACCGGTGGACTGGTTAAAGCCTATGGGGGCGGTGTCGGTGCCGCCCTCAAACAGCTGCCAACCCTGCTCAAGGTGCCGCGCACTCCCTCTCTCATTCACTGCGATTACGGTGACATGGGGACGGTCGAGTCGCTGATCAGCAGCCACAATGGCGAATTGCTGGCGGCCGATTACGGTCAGCAGGTCACCTTGCAGGTAGCATGGGAATCCTCGGTTTGGGCTCAGGTTGACCGTGAATTGACCGACCGGACTCATGGACGGGTATCCCTCAGTCCCTTAGATGGCTAGAATCCATCGCTCTTTAATAGGGAAAAGGGAGCTGTAATGCATATCTTGAGCATCATTCGCATTGTTGGCCTGCTGGTTGCGCTGTTCAGCTCGACCATGCTGTTGCCTGCGCTGGTGGCCTTCGGCTATCGGGATGGGGGTGGTGCCGAGTTCGTCAGCTCTTTTCTGATCGCCCTGCTGCTCGGCGTGGTGCTCTGGTTTCCCAACCGCTATCACAAGAAGGAGATGCGCTCGAAAGAGGGCTTCCTCATCGTGGTACTGTTCTGGACCGTGCTGGGCAGTGTGGGGGCGGTGCCTTTCATCATGAGCGACGTGCCAGACATGTCGGTCTCGGAAGCCTTCTTCGAATCTTTTTCCGGCCTGACTACCACGGGGGCGACGGTACTGACCGGGCTTGATAATCTGCCAAAGGCGTTTCTGTTTTACCGCCAGCTATTGCAGTGGCTGGGGGGGATGGGGATCATCGTACTGGCGGTGGCCATTCTGCCACTGCTCGGGATTGGTGGCATGCAGCTCTACCGTGCCGAGATCCCGGGGCCGGTGAAGGATACCAAGGTGACGCCGCGTATCGCCGAAACGGCCAAGGCGCTCTGGTTCATCTATCTGCTGCTGACCGCGCTCTGTGCCTTGGCCTACTGGCTGGCCGGGATGACGCTGTTCGATGCGGTGTGTCATTCGTTTTCGACCCTGTCGGTCGGTGGTTTCTCTACCCACGATGCCAGCATCGGTTTTTTCAACAGTCCGGTCATCAACCTGATTACCGTGGTGTTCCTGCTACTGGCCAGCGTGAACTTTGCGCTCCACTTTACCGTTTTCTCCCACCGTCCGGTTCGGCTCGGGCGCTACCTCTATGATGCGGAACTCAAGGTGTTCCTGGCCATCCAGGCGACCCTGGTGATGATCTGCTTTATCGCCTTGCTGACCCACGGGCACTATGCCACCTGGCAAGAGGCCCTCAATCACGGTCTATTCCAGGCGGTCTCTCTGGGCACCACCACCGGCTACAGCACCACCACCTATGCAGAATGGCCCTCGTTCCTGCCCATGCTGCTGATGTTCTCTGCCTTTATCGGTTGTTGCGCGGGCAGTACTGGCGGCGGCATCAAGGTGATGCGTTTCATGATCCTGTTCATGCAGGGGATGCGCGAGCTGAAGCGGCTGGTTCACCCCAGAGCCATCTATACCCTGAAGCTGGGGAATCGGGCGGTGCCCGAGCGCATTGTCGAGGCGGTGTGGGGCTACTTCGCCACCTATATCATTCTCTTCTTTATATTCATGCTGTTGTTACTGATGACCGGGCTGAACGAAGTGACGGCATTCACCGCCGTGGCTGCGGCTTTCACCAACGTAGGCCCGGGGCTGGGAGAGGTCTCAGCCAACTTCGGCAACATCTCGCCAGCAGCACAGTGGGTGCTGGTGGTGGCCATGTTGTTTGGTCGATTGGAAATTTTCACGCTTCTGGTACTGTTTACCCCTGCCTTCTGGCGTAGTTGAGGTTGTTATGGACAAGATTCTGGTGCTTTATTCCTCTCGGGAGGGTCAAACCCGCAAAATAGTCGATGTCATGCTGGAGCAGATGCCGGGATGCGAAGTGGTGATGCACGACCTGCACACCTTGCCGATGTGCAACTTAAGCAAGTATGCCAAGGTCTTGATCGGTGCCTCTATCCGCTATGGCAACTTCCATCCCAGCCTGTTCAGCTTTATTCATGCTCATCAGGAGCAGCTGGAGGTGGCCAATGCGGCCTTCTTCTGTGTCAACCTGACTGCCCGCAAGCCAGAGAAGCAGACGCCGCAAACCAATGCCTATATGAAGAAGTTCCTGCGCCTCTCTCCCTGGAAGCCGAAAACCCTGGGGGTGTTTGCCGGCGCACTGCAGTACTCCCGCTATAACTGGTGGCAGACTCGCATCATCCAGCTGATCATGAAGATCACCGGGGGCAGTACCGATACCAGCAAGGACCTCGAGTTTACCGACTGGGAAAAGGTGCGCAGCTTCGCTCGCGAATTCTGGTCAAAAAGGTAGCAACCTGATGTGAATTCAGGGTTTATTGCCCGCAAGAGCCTCGCCGAAGCGGGTTTTTTGTTTAATAAAGCAACGGTTGAACCGGAAAACTGCAAAAAGTGCCATTTTTTGCAGTTTTCCTCTTGTCATCCCAGCGCGGCTCCCTATAATGCGCCCCTACCAGCACGGCGGAACACGCCGGACTGATGAGCTAGCTTCCTGGTGAAGTGGGCGCCGAAAGAAAAGCGAAAACAATCGCTTGACTCTCGAAGTGAGAAGCGTATTATACGCCTCCTCAGCGCGACAAGCGCAACGCTCTTTAACAATTTGAATCAAGCAATCTGTGTGGGCACTCACAGCATCGAGCATCAAAATTAATTTTTGATTTTCAATGTCTGGTGAAGTGACCAAGACGATTTCTTAGCAATAAGAAGTCGAAC
>NZ_FKKY02000030.1:0-33250 GCF_900079845.1 Aeromonas sp. EERV15
TTTTGAATGGCGGATCAGCGTGGAAGGCGGCTTGCTCAACTTCGATTTGGAGGCCAGCGAGTGGCGGCAGCGGCTCCTCGATGCGGGCCTTCAGTTGGATTGAAGGGAGGTGGTGCCGATGTGGTTGGGGGCGCCTCAGAAAACGGAAAATAAAGCACTTTAGAGTTTTTAAAACAGGGACTCTTAGCAAACTGCTAACGAAAAGCAGTAGATACCTACCGTCGCACGATATGAGCATCATCCGGGTTGGCGTGAGCGCCACCGCGAAACCCGCCGCCTCGACGACCCTACAGATCATGGCACATCGGTTGAAGACAAAGGCTGGACGTGCGCTTTACGCGTTACGCAAACTGCCCGACGAGCCGGTCATCTGCATCATCAAGTCCGTGATGGGGTTCCGGCAGTTCTCTCTGCGTGGCTTGGATAGCGCGATGGGCGAGTGGACCCTGGTTTGCCTTGCCTGAAATTTGAAACGTATGGCCGTATTGCGTCTGCCGTAGGGAAAGTCGCAGGAAAGCGGCGGTCTATCGACCCAAAACGGCGAAATCTACCAAAAATGTCCTGCCGTTTCTTTGCCTCTTTGATTCAGAGTGGCTGGGTACAGAAATAGTCCTCTAAGTCTGGCCTAAGTTTGTTTCGGCAAACTTCGCACGCATCTTGAAATTCGACACATGTAAGCATGCTTTGTATGCCGAAGTTGTGCCATCAAAGGGCGAAGTGCTCCTTTAGTTGAAAGTCACCATGCACTCAATTGTTCCAGCCAGTGGCAACCTGAAAAACGATGGAAGTACCTGGTTGCCTGAAATTCTGAACAGGATTGCACCATGCCGCAGCTTCACCACTCTCAACTACGTTACCTGTCAATTATTCTGTTCGCGTGGGTTGCAGTATTTTTCCTCACCCGCAGTGTTTTACTGGCTAGCCATTTTTCCGATGCGGATATCAGCATGGCGGGACTGCTGAGCCTATATGGTATTGGTCTGGTTAATGATTTAGCTTTTCTTCTGTATGCTCTCTTGCCACTGACCATATACGTTCTGCTCTGTCCCCAAAGACACTGGCGACAACGATGGCACAAAAATTTTTTACATGTATTGCTGGGATGCAGCCTGTTTTTCATGCTTTTCATTGCCGTCGCAGAGTGGCTTTTCTGGGATGAATTTGGCGTCCGCTTCAACTTCATTGCGGTCGACTATCTGGTTTACTCGAACGAAGTTATCAACAACATTCTCGAGTCGTATCCGATTTACCGATTACTTGCCTTGTTGGCGGTGCTCGCCGCAGGTATCGCTGTCGCCCTGAGAAAACGACTCGCGCTGGCTCTTGAAGCACCATTGCTAACCAAATCCAGCGCCTGGCTGGGATTGGCGTTGCTATTGGTGACGGTGTTGATAAGCAGTAATGTGATTGGGCAGGATTTCCTACGCAGTCTGGGCGGCAATGCTTATCAACGCGAGTTGGCCAGCAACGGTCCATTCCAGTTCTTCGCGGCGTTTCGTAATAACGAGTTGGACTACGCCCAGTTCTACGCTACTTTGACTGGACAGGACGTAGCAAAATTGATTCGTAATGAGGTCAAAGAGCCGAATGCACGCTTTATCGGGAGCGATCCGCAGGACATTCGCCGAGTGATCGATAACCCAGGACAACCGAAACGGCGAAATGTCGTACTCGTCACCATCGAGAGTTTTAGCGCAAGCTATTTAGGTAGTTTCGGCGATAGCCGCGGCCTGACTCCGAATCTGGATGAACTGCGCAAGCACAGCCTGTTTTTCAATAACTTTTATGCTACGGGAACACGTACTGATCGAGGCCTGGAAGCCATAACCTTATCCATCCCGCCAACGCCAGGGCGTTCCATTGTCAAGCGGATTGGTCGTGAGTCCGGTTATTCCAGTTTGGGCCAGCAGTTCAATACTCAAGGCTACGACAGCGTGTTCATCTATGGAGGACGGGGTTATTTCGACAACATGAACGCCTTCTTTGGGGGCAATGGATACCGCATTGTCGACCAAAGTAGCGTTGCCGAAGCAGACATGCACTTCAAAAACGCGTGGGGCATGTCCGACGAAGATCTTTATACACAGACGATGAAAGTGGCCGATGCCGATCATGCAGCCGGCAAGCCCTTCTTCCTGCAGTTGATGACCACATCCAATCACCGCCCCTTTACCTACCCAGAAGGGCGTATCGATATAGCCCCTGGCACAGGGCGCGAAGGTGCAGTGAAATATACTGACCATGCGATTGGCCAATTTCTCGCGCAGGCCCGGAAAAAGCCATGGTTTGATCAAACACTTTTCATTTTTGTCGCTGATCACACAGCGGGCAGTGCGGGAAAGGAAGATCTGCCAGTAGCCAATTACCATATTCCGCTGTTTGTCTATGCACCCGGCCTAATCAAACCGAGGGAAGTGGCAACAGTGACCAGCCAGATTGATCTT
Source organism: Aeromonas sp. EERV15 (assembly GCF_900079845.1). Classification (NCBI taxonomy): domain Bacteria; kingdom Pseudomonadati; phylum Pseudomonadota; class Gammaproteobacteria; order Aeromonadales; family Aeromonadaceae; genus Aeromonas; species Aeromonas sp. EERV15. The sequence goes on from NZ_FKKY02000030.1 coordinate 2,445, forward strand.
GCCCCAACGCTACTCGGACTCCTTGACTTCGACTACATCTCGACCTTTTTTGGTCGCAACGTGCTCCGAGACGACGCCGCGCCTGGACGCGCGCTAATCGGGAATTATCAGCACCTTGGGTTATTCGATGGCGACAACCTGGCTATCCTTAGTCCTAGGCGCATCATGCGCCGCCATGACGATGCTCTCGGTCGGAGTCTTGAAATTTCGGTAGATACCAGCGATCCGCTGCTACGACGGGATATAGCCTACTTTCAGAGTGCGAGCTATGCCTTCCAGATGGGCATGATGACCTGGAAAGACGATGCTCTTTCTGGTGCCCAAGTCAGCCAATACCAACCCTGATCCACAAAACTCAATACAGACAGTACCTTTCGCAGTGCCTGTCTGTATTGAGTTTCTGGATACAGAATTGCTATCAATAATCATCGGCCAATCACTAGTCAACTAATTCGACATTAACGGGCACAGCGATAAACGTCTATGTCTGGCCTAAGTTTGTCAATTCACAATTCGTGTAATTCCTCTCCTTGCTTTAGCGCAAAAGAGGTCTCGCAATCTATAGAGCACTTCACGCTTACTTCACTGCTCAGCAAGAAGGTGAGTAGTTGACCAACGGAGAACACGATGACAATCGCTATACAAACAAAAGGACTCTCAATGCGCTATGAGAGCTTTCACGCCCTTGAGAATCTCGATCTGAAAGTGAATGCCGGAGAAATCTTTGGTTTTCTTGGTCACAATGGTGCAGGAAAAACAACCACGCTCAGCATTCTCACAACACTGTTGAGACCTACCTCAGGGCAAGCCGCTGTGTGTGGTTTCGATGTCGTCGCCAAAAGTTTCGATGCCCGTCGTCGACTCGGCTATCTGCCGGAAAATGTGCGACTGTATGAGTCGATGACGGCGAACGACAATTTGCGTTTTTTAGCCAACTTGTCGGGAGTTCGGCATCCTGACCAAGAAATCCGCCAGACGCTGCAATTTCTCGAGTGCGAAGATCTCGGCGTTCGTCGAGTGGGTACGATGTCCAAAGGGCAGCGTCAGCGCATTGGTTTGGCTCAGGCCATCCTGCACCGCCCGGACGTGCTATTTCTTGACGAGCCCACGTCTGGGCTTGATCCATTGGGAATCAAAACACTTCGTGACTTGATTGTTCGCCTCAACAAGGAGCGTGGAACGACCATTTTCATGAACACCCATCTGATCAGTGAAGTTTCCAAAACCTGCACGTCGATTGCCGTGCTGAACCAGGGACACCTCGTCTTTCACGACACCATTGCCGAAGTGCTCAGCCGTTTTGGTGACGATACCGCACTTGAGCAACTGTATCTATCACTGGTTCCAGGCCAGGAATCTTGATATGAGACTGAATCAGAATGCTAACTTGACACCGGGGTCAATGGTGTCAACCGTTGCGGCCAATACGCTACGTGTCGCTTTGCGTGACCGCACAGTAATCTGGCTCGCCTTTCTATTCATGGCAATGGTGCTGTTATCCGCTTACCTCGGCTGGTCGGCAACTGAAACCGTCAATCAGATTTATGCAAAAGCGTTGCCCCTTTTGCAACTGGATGGCCGCCCAATACCGGCCAATCCAACCATCGACATGCCTCCGTTGTCCATGTTGAGAAACATGACGACTTATATTTCCCTGCTGGGCGCATTGGTTGCGATCGTTCTCGGTTTTCAGATGATTTCCGAAGATCTGCGATCCGGAGTGTTCCCGCTCATATCAAGTCGACCCATTGGGCGTACTCGATACGCTGTGGGAAAGATAGCAGCACTGGTCGTGTCCATCGGAGGGCTGTTGTTCTTGGCTGCTGGCACGACGGCTTTGACCGTACTGCTGATGCCCGGAGTCCATTTGTCACCGGTCGACTGGGTATCGCTGCTTCGTTTTTATGGGGTTTCCGCCCTATTTCTGACTGCATTCGGATTGATGGCCATGGCCTCAGCGGCGTGGAATCGGTCCGAGTCTGTCGGCTTGTTGGTACCAGTCACGGTTTGGCTTGTTCTGACCTTCGTATTTCCCCAACTCAGCGCCAACATTAATCCGATGGCAGCACTGAATCCGGTGAAAGCCATGGTCGCACCGCCGGCAGGTGCCTTCTTTGACCTCGTTGGAACCGCCCTGGCACCGCTCTCTCTTGTTTCCGCCTACCGGGATGTTGCTGCCACGATCCTGGGCTTTACCCCAGCTGATCGATCATCACTTGGCATGACGGGAGGGATGGCATTGATGTTAGCGGCAAACCTGCTGTTGGGTGCGCTTTCTATCACCGCATTGAGACGCCTCGATGGCACACGGAGCAACAGTGATGAATGACAATTTTCTGCAAATTCGCGCCTTGGCAACGAAGGAAATTGCCGACGTTCGCCGCTCAAGCCTGTTGTTGGTAGTCACCGTATTCATGCTTCTGGCCAGTTTCGTTTCTCTGGTGGTAGCCGCCGTGGCACTCAAGGCCGACGTGACTGCCTACAACAGTGCCCGTGATCTTCTATTGTCGCTCGGAAAATCCATTGATGAACTGGTACCGCCGGCATTCATGCCGCTGACCCTCTTGCGTGGCTTTGTGGAATACATCGAAATCATTGGCGCCGTACTTGGAATCGTTCTTGGACATCGTGCTGCTGCAGCAGAACGTGGACGTAACACTTTGCCGCTGTTGCTGACACGACCCATGTCGACCCTGACTTTCGTGATCGGAAAATGCCTGGGAAATTTTGCGATCATCGGTGGCGTGCTACTACTGACCTTCTCGTTTGGCGCTCTCGGTCTAGTCGTGATCGGAGGGATTGGCTTGACAGCAGACGACTTGGTCAGGGTAGTTACAACACTCACAGCAGCAAGCGTGTACGTTGGCTTCTTCTTCGTATTGGGATTATTTCTTGCACTGAATATGCGTCGATCAGTACACGCGGTCTTGTTGGCATTTACGTTGTGGATAGGCTTTGTACTGGTTACACCACAAATTGGCGACACACTGGACCCGGATAACCAGGTCGGTGCAGGCGTTTTCCGCACACTCAATATCGCCAAGCCACAAGAAAAGGAAATCATGAAGTCATTCAAAACGTATGAAACCCTGCGCGACGGAATTGAGCAGTCCTCACCAGCAAAACATTTCGAACGTTTTAGTTTTGCCGTCCTTGGCATCAAGGACATCTATGCCGGTCAATCGCTCCAGGCGGTCTTGAAAGAGCGCCAAAACGATGTGTTCTGGTTGTTTGGATTATTTGCCTCGCTACTGGGAGTGCTTACCATTTTTCCCCTGAACGTCAACAAACTGAAAGAGAGCTAAATCATGTCAATTCTTAAAATCTCATCCATTGCAGCCTTGAGTCTAGCCCTGGGTGTTTCATTCGCCGCTACGTCAATTCAGGCAGCCCCAGCGACTGCCGATGCCGATGTCGACGGCATACCCGATATGGCCGAGACCGTTCTGGCCACCGACCCCATGGTGGCTGACACGGATGGTGATGGTCTCAATGACAAAGCTGATCCAAAACCTCTGGAAGCGGCCAACCCAATTGCGCAAAACGGGAAAACCGGTGGCCCGCTTATTCTGGCGGCAAAGGTTGAAGACAATTTTGATCCGTCGACCAAAAAAGACATCCCCGACCACCTAGAGATAAGCCTGAAAAATCCCGGCGCAAGCGGTCTCCAAGGATTGCAGGTCTATTACACGATCAAAGACACGACCTCTGGAAAAACAGAAAGTTATTACCGCAACTTGACGTCTTTCAAACTTGCGGCAGGCACACCTGGCACGTTGCATTTTGACGTAAAGGGAAGCGTCGATTCTAGCGCCGCGACAGAGCATTTTCGGGTCAATCCCAACTCGCTGCTATACAAGTCTCCGAACGCCAAATCACTGACAATTCAGGTTGCAGCGGCCGGCTACGCGCCGAGTACACTGACGATCAAGAAAGATGCCGGGGGCGAAGAAAAGGCCGATTGAGAACCGGGAAGCACGACCGCTCCCATTAAAACACGGCACAATACTCACAGGAGGATATATGCGGGTACTGTTGGTCGAAGACGATCCGATGATCGGAGAGGCAATCCAGGGCGCATTGAAAGATGCGTCCTATGCGGCAGATTGGGTGAAAAACGGACAAACCGCACTCAATACCCTGTCCTGCCAATTCTACGATCTCATCTTGCTCGACCTTGGTTTGCCTGGAAAGGATGGGCTTGACGTACTCAGTTCGATTCGCAGCCAGGATAACCCGGTGCCGGTGCTTATCATTACCGCTCGTGATGGCCTGGACGAGCGAATTCGTGGGCTTGACGGAGGGGCTGATGACTATGTGCTCAAACCGTTTGAAATGGCCGAGTTGCTTGCGCGAATGCGTGCCGTACTCCGACGCAAAGGTGGCTCGGCGGCCCCGGTTTTGAGCAACGGCAGTGTGTCGCTCGATCCCGCGACGCGCGAGGCACGATGCAATGGCGTTGAAGCCGTGCAACTTTCGAATCGGGAATTCGCACTGTTGCAAGCCCTGATGGTTCGTCCTGGCGCCATTTTGTCGCGAAGTGAACTGGAAGACCGAATCTACGGGTGGGGTGAGGAAGTCGAGAGCAATGCGGTCGAGTTTCTGATTCATGCCCTGCGCAAGAAATTGGGCAGTGAAATCATCAAGAACGTGAGGGGAGTGGGATGGATGGTATCAAAAGGCGGGTAAAAGGCTCACTTCAGTACAGGCTATCCCTTTCACTGTTGCTGGCGATTCTGAGTGTTGCGTTAATCGCCGGAATAATTTCCTTCTTCTCGGCCTTCAACGAAGCTAATGAGCTACAAGACGGCGTGTTGCGTCAAGTAGCCTCATTGTTCGACCGACATAATATCGCTGTGCCTAAAGAGGGCGATTCGGGCAGAAATTCGGACGGTGATGCTGAATCTCGGGTTTTCGTGCAATTGCTCTCGACGACCTCACCGATCCATACCGGCACAGATACCAAACCGCCATTGGCATTGCCTCAGAATATTCCGGATGGCATTCAAACGCTAGGTGTCGGCAATAAAACCTATCGGATACTAGTCAGCCCCCTGAGCACTGGGCAGCGTTTAGCAGTGGCCCAGGAGACAGCCATCCGTGATGAAATCGCACGAGATGGCGCGCTACGTACACTGACGCCATTCTTGATACTGGTTCCTATCCTACTGATTGTTGTAGCCAAACTGGTCGGAAAAATTTTCAAGCCGGTTGCAGACCTCGCACTCGAAATTGATCAACGCGATGAACAGGAACTTCATCCGATAGCGTCTGAACCCTTACCCGCTGAAATTCGCCCATTCGTGGGAGCCATCAATCGACTTTTAGGGCGAGTTGAGCAGTCGATGGAAGCCCAGCGGCGCTTTGTCGCCGATGCTGCACACGAGCTACGCTCCCCATTGACGGCGCTTTCTCTACAAGCTGAACGGCTTGCAGACAGCGAAATGTCTGTTAATGCGCATACGCGGCTGGATACTTTACGTCGGGGTATAGAGCGTGGCAGAGCCTTGCTGGATCAACTGTTGGCACTGGCGCGAGCTCAAGCTTCTACGGTTTCATCCAGTACCAGTGTTTCCGTTCAACAGGTCTATCGGCGAGTGCTGGAAGACATGATGCCATTGGCAGAGGTAAAGCGCATCGACATCGGTGTCGTGAGCGAATTGGACGCCCATGTATTCGCCAACGAAATTGATTTGATAACCCTCGTAAAAAATTTGGTGGATAACGCAATTCGCTACACGCCATCCGGTGGGCGTGTCGATTTGTCGGTCATGCTCGACAATGATGTCACTGTTTTGATGGTCGAAGATAATGGCCCGGGGATTCCAGAGTCAGAGAGGGATCGAGTTTTTGATCCATTCCATCGCATTTTAGGAAGCAATGAGATGGGTTCCGGCCTCGGACTCTCTATCGTCCAGACGATTGCCTCCCGTACTCATGCAAAAGTCAGTCTTGGATTCTCTAACGATCAAATGAGATCTGGCCTACGGGTTGTAGTGACATTCCCATTTGTACGAAGTTGAAACATGGAAACCTGCTACGTGTCATTCTGATCTATACCCTAACTGGATGTCAGGCAAGGCCGCGCCGCTTCGTCAGAATAGAGTCATCTTTCGCATTTTTTTGACACATGCCCGCGAAGGTTATAGATTTCAGCCTGACAGAAACGGGGTTTGGGCGCAACGGAACAGAAAGTGCACATAAGCCGCCTTCAACCAAGGAGACATCGTGCAGGGGCACCGCATCGGCTACGTCCGGGTCAGCAGCTTCGACCAGAACCCGGAACGCCAACTGGAACAGACCCAGGTGAGCAAGGTGTTCACCGACAAGGCATCCGGCAAGGACACCCAGCGCCCCCAGCTCGAAGCGCTGCTGAGCTTCGTCCGCGAGGGCGACACGGTGGTGGTGCACAGCATGGATCGCCTGGCCCGCAACCTCGACGACCTGCGCCGCCTGGTGCAGAAGCTGACCCAGCGCGGCGTACGCATCGAGTTCTTGAAGGAGGGGCTGGTATTCACCGGCGAGGACTCGCCGATGGCCAACCTGATGCTGTCGGTAATGGGGGCCTTCGCTGAGTTCGAGCGCGCTCTGATCCGTGAGCGGCAGCGCGAGGGTATCGCCCTGGCCAAGCAGCGCGGCGCGTACCGGGGCCGCAAGAAGGCCCTGTCCGACGAGCAGACTGTTACCCTGCGGCAGCGGGCGGCGGCAGGTGAGCCCAAGGCGCAGCTCGCCCGCGAGTTCAACATCAGCCGCGAAACTCTCTACCAGTACCTCCGCACGGACGACTGACACATGCCGCGTCGCTTGATCCTCTCGGCCACGGAGCGGGACACCCTGCTTGCGCTGCCGGAAAGCCAGGATGACCTGATCCGCTACTACACCTTCAACGATTCCGACCTGTCACTGATCCGCCAGCGGCGCGGCGACGCCAACCGTCTGGGCTTTGCGGTGCAACTCTGCCTGCTGCGCTACCCCGGCTATGCGTTGGGCACTGACAGCGAGCTGCCCGAACCGGTCATCCTGTGGGTGGCCAAGCAAGTCCAGACCGATCCGGCGAGTTGGACGAAGTACGGCGAGCGCGATGTGACCCGTCGCGAGCACGCCCAGGAACTGCGCACCTACCTTCAACTGGCCCCGTTCGGCCTGTCCGACTTCCGCGCCCTGGTGCGCGAGCTGACCGAACTGGCCCAGCAGACCGACAAGGGCTTGCTGCTGGCCGGCCAGGCGCTGGAGAGCCTGCGGCAGAAGCGACGCATCCTGCCGGCGTTGAGCGTGATCGACCGGGCTTGCTCGGAGGCCATTGCACGGGCCAATCGGCGGGTCTACCGCGCCCTGGTCGAACCTCTCACCGACTCGCATCGGGCCAAGCTGGACGAGTTGCTTAAGCTCAAGGCCGGCAGCAGCATCACCTGGTTGACCTGGCTGCGGCAGGCACCGCTGAAACCCAACTCTCGGCACATGCTTGAGCACATCGAACGGCTGAAGACATTTCAGCTGGTGGACTTGCCCGAAGGCCTTGGCCGGCACATCCACCAGAACCGCCTGCTCAAGCTGGCCCGCGAGGGTGGGCAGATGACGCCCAAAGACCTCGGCAAGTTCGAGCCGCAGCGGCGCTATGCGACCCTGGCCGCCGTGGTGCTGGAGAGCACTGCAACCGTGATTGATGAGCTGGTGGATCTGCACGACCGCATCCTAGTCAAGCTGTTCAGCGGCGCGAAGCACAAGCATCAGCAGCAGTTCCAGAAGCAGGGCAAGGCGATCAACGACAAGGTGCGCCTGTACTCCAAGATCGGCCAGGCGCTGCTGGAGGCCAAGGAAGCCGGCAGCGACCCCTATGCCGCCATCGAGGCGGTGATTCCCTGGGACGAGTTCACCGAGAGCGTCAGCGAAGCCGAGCTGCTGGCCCGGCCGGAGGGTTTCGACCACCTGCACTTGGTCGGCGAGAACTTCGCTTCCCTGCGCCGTTACACGCCGGCCTTGCTGGATGTGTTGGAACTGCGCGCCGCTCCGGCCGCGCAAGGTGTACTGGCAGCCGTGCAGACCCTGCGCCAGATGAACGCCGACAACCTGCGCAAGGTGCCGGCCGATGCCCCCACTGCTTTCATCAAGCCTCGCTGGAAGCCGCTGGTGATCACCCCGGAAGGCCTCGACCGGCGCTTCTACGAAATCTGCGCGCTGTCCGAGCTAAAGAACGCCCTGCGCTCCGGCGACATCTGGGTCAAGGGCTCGCGGCAGTTCCGCGACTTCGACGACTACCTGCTGCCGGCAGAGAAGTTCACCGCGCTCAAGCGGGATCAGGCCTTGCCCCTGGCGATCAACCCGAGCAGCGACCAGTACCTGGAAGAGCGTTTGCAGCTGCTGGACGAGCAGTTGGCCACCGTCACCCGCTTGGCCAAGGACAACGAGCTGCCCGATGCCATCCTCACCGAGTCCGGGTTGAAGATCACACCGCTGGATGCGGCGGTGCCGGATCGGGCGCAGGCGCTGATCGACCAGACCAGCCAGTTACTGCCGCGCATCAAGATCACCGAACTGCTGATGGACGTGGACGACTGGACGGGCTTCAGCCGCCACTTCACCCACCTGAAGGACGGGGCTGAGGCCAAAGACAGGACGTTGCTGCTGTCCGCGATCCTCGGTGACGCAATCAACCTCGGACTGACCAAGATGGCCGAGTCGAGCCCCGGCCTGACCTACGCCAAGCTGTCCTGGCTACAAGCCTGGCATATCCGCGATGAAACCTATTCGGCGGCCTTGGCCGAGCTGGTCAATCACCAGTACCGCCATGCCTTCGCTGCCCATTGGGGCGACGGCACCACCTCATCCTCCGATGGCCAGCGCTTCCGCGCTGGCGGCCGGGGTGAGAGCACCGGGCACGTCAACCCGAAGTACGGCAGCGAGCCAGGACGGCTGTTCTACACCCACATCTCCGACCAATACGCGCCGTTCAGCACACGCGTGGTGAATGTCGGCGTCCGAGATTCCACCTATGTGCTCGACGGCCTGCTGTATCACGAGTCCGATCTGCGGATCGAGGAGCACTACACCGACACGGCCGGTTTCACCGATCACGTCTTCGCCCTGATGCACCTGCTGGGCTTCCGCTTCGCGCCACGCATCCGCGACCTCGGCGAAACCAAACTGTACGTGCCGCAGGGCGTGCAGGCCTACCCGACGCTGCGCCCGCTGATCGGTGGCACCCTGAACATCAAGCACGTGCGCGCTCATTGGGACGACATCCTGCGCCTGGCCAGCTCGATCAAGCAGGGCACCGTTACCGCCTCGCTGATGCTGCGCAAGCTCGGCAGCTATCCGCGTCAGAACGGCCTGGCTGTCGCCCTGCGCGAACTGGGCCGGATCGAACGCACGCTGTTCATCCTGGACTGGCTGCAAAGTGTTGAACTGCGCCGCCGCGTGCATGCCGGCCTGAACAAAGGTGAGGCGCGCAACTCGCTGGCCAGGGCGGTGTTCTTCAACCGCCTTGGGGAAATCAGGGATCGGAGCTTCGAGCAGCAGCGCTACCGGGCCAGCGGCCTCAACCTGGTGACGGCGGCTATCGTGCTGTGGAACACGGTGTACCTGGAGCGCGCCACCCAGGGGTTGGTCGAGGCCGGCAAGCCGGTGGACGGCGAGCTGCTGCAATTCCTGTCGCCGCTGGGCTGGGAGCACATCAACCTAACCGGCGATTACGTCTGGCGGCAGAGCCGCAGACTGGAAGACGGGAAGTTTCGGCCCCTACGGATGCCCGGAAAACCTTAGCGTACGATTTTTTCCGAATTCTGCGGGCTCCCCATTATCAACGCTAATTACTATCTGGAGCAACTCTTGGCTCCCGCCGCACTCGAGCGCATTGCTCGGCTCTGCAAGTTTTGTCTGCGTCAGCGTGCCATTACCCCAGCCATGCTCGTACCTGCACTGCTGCGGGCCATGGGAGGCGACCAGGTCAATGACATTGCCGGTTTACACCGCCATTTCAATGCCTTGCAACTGGTAAACACCCATCAGGTTTCTTACAAACCGTTTCACAATCAGCTGCGCAAAGAGAGCTTTGCCCTGTTTATGAAAGCCCTGGTCGAGCGGGCCATCGCCTTGCGTATCGACCATCAACTCAAAGCAGCCTCCCTCGGCGCGTTCAAGCAGGTGTTACTGCACGATGGCACCTCCTTTGCGGTGCATCGGCGCCTTGCTGCTGATTTTCCCGGCCGGTTCAAGACCATCAGTCCGGCAGCTATCGAGTGCCATATGACCATGTCACTGTCGGAGCAGAGCCCGTTGTGCATGAGTGTGTCTGCCGATACCGCAGGGGAACGGCAATTTCTGCCTGAAGCCCACACGCTGACCAACTGCCTGCTGCTGGCTGACGCAGGTTACATTGACAGGGCTTGGTTTGAGCAGGTGAACGACGCTGGCGGATTTTATCTGGTGCGCGGCACGAAAAGCCTGAACCCCAAGATAATCCAAGCCTGGCGCGGTGATGGACGGGAAGTACCCAAGCTGGCGGGACTATCTCTGAGAGAGGCCGGACGGCGACGCTGTCGGGCCGAGGTACTGGATATGGTGGTGAAGTCCGGCCAGGTCGAGTACCGGTTGATCCGGCGCTGGTTTGCTGAGGAAAAGCGGTTCTGTCTGTGGATGACGAACCTACCGCGAGCAGCATGGTCAGCAGAGCAGGTGATGAGCCTGTATCGCTGCCGTTGGCAGGTGGAGTTGTTATTTAAAGAGTGGAAATCGCACAACCGGCTCAAGGGGTTTGTGACGGGCGAGAAAGCGATTGCCGAGGGGTTGGTGTGGACGAGCCTGCTGTCGCTGGTGATGAAGAGACGGGTCGCGCAGAGTGTGATGAGTGGGGCGCTATCGATGCTGAAAGCGTCGAAGAACAGTGCGACGTGGTGGCTACCGCTATTGGAAGCAGTGGCCCATAGGGCGCTGACAGAAATAAGGGAAAGATTGGAATGGGCTGCCGATTATTTGGCCAAGAACGCCTGCCGAACCAAGCAGAGAAAGTCGATACAGAACAGGACCTTGGAAGGCGTTTTAAATGGACTCGCCGCTTAAGGTCCTGTACATGAAGGGGCGTTACGGTAAATCCGCCGCCCCTTTTTGCTGCCTATCAAAATCGCAATTACAGATTTCCGTATTTCTTCAAAAGCAGTTCGCGCACCTCGTCCGCGATCTTGGCTCCGCGCGATGCACATTGCATCTTGATTGCGCGGTGCAGGCTTTCGGGGATGTCGATGGTGAGCCGCTTCATCGGCTCAGGTGCATTGCCGGTGCTGCGGTTCTCTACCCACTCATCGGCGGAGGCCTGCGCACTCTTGCTGGTCGGCTTGGCGCCGATGGTGACCTTCTTGCTCATCGTGCAATCTCCATCAATTCTGCCATGACGGCATCGATCTCTGCGGCGGCTGGACCGGTCTCATCAGTTTCATGAACAGCGCGGCCTTGGGCTGCGGCCTCTGCGAACACTACGCGCTGGGTGATACTGGCGGTTAGGACAGGTATGGGGTAGGCGGCCAGAGCTGCACCAACATCCCGCCCTATGGCTGTATTTGCGATTTTACGATTAACCACAAAAGCGGCTTTCAGTCCTTCCTTGTAGATGCGAGCCTCTTCAATCAGCTTCACCACCTCGTCTGCTGCCCAGATGTCGTAGGGGCTGGGTTGTACCGGGATCAGCACCACATCAGCGGCCATGATCGCGGAGCGAGCGAGGTCGGTTACCCGTGGTGGTCCGTCGATGACAATGTGGTCATAGCCCTGGCCGAGTTGTCCGATCTCCTTATGCACGGTGGCTCTGGGGAGGCCGACGACCGAGAACAGGGGCTCGCCATCACGAGCTGCGGCCCAGTCCAGGGCGGAGCCTTGTGGATCGGCATCGATCAGAAGAACCCGAAAGCCGCGGCGGGCCAAGCTAGCCGCCAGGTTCACGCTGAGGGTGGTCTTGCCAACGCCGCCCTTCTGGTTGAGCAGTCCGATGATCATGGTTGAATTCTCATTATTTGTGGTTTTGTAAAAATACAGAAAAGCACATGCAATGAGCAATCAAAATAAGTTCCAGACTCCATGAGTTCGTCCGGCCTGCACTCCCTAGTTCTGGTTGTGCAACGGTATTGCCAGTATTACAATGTAATGGCGTTTGAAATTACAAAGTGAGGCGGTTATGGGCACGATTAACCTGCGCATTGATGATGAACTGAAGGCACGTTCATTTGCGGTGCTGGACAAATTGGGGGTGACCCCCTCGGATATTATCCGGCAAACCCTGGAGTATGTGGCCTCTCAGGGGCGGAGCCCGTTTCGCACTACCGTGGTGACGGAGGACGAAGAGGCACTGTTAGCCATCGTGCGAGAGCGCTTGGCCAGCCCGCAGAAAGGCATCAAGGTATCGCTGGATGACCTTTGAACTCGAGTTTGATCCGCGAGCGTGGAAAGAGTGGAAAAAGTTGGGCGATACCGTTCGCCAGCAGTTCAAAAAGAAACTTTCAGAGGTGATCGAGCGCCCCAGGATTGAGGCAAACAGGCTGAATGGGATGTCTGATTGCTACAAGATCAAATTGCGTGGCGCGGGGTATCGGTTGGTTTACCAGGTACAGGATGATCGGGTGGTGGTATTCGTGGTCGCAGTGGGGAGGCGCGAACGGGAAGAGGTATATCTGGATGCCATGTCACGTCTTGATTAGCGGACGTTGTAAGGTGTGACCGCCTGCGGTAACGTACTGGCCAGAAAAGACAAACCCCGAATCTCTTATCTTCATCTTGGCGGAGTCGGTAAGAGAGTTCGGGGTCGTTCACTAAGAACAGGAAAATAATAACACATGGATCACGCTAAACAACCCTGCCCCGCCAATAAGCGCGGGCATCATTGACGAAAACAGCCTCTCGCGCCTCGTTTGTCGAACGTCTGCCTCATCGCCCCTACTGTACTGATGACCCGTCACAGGGCCTGTTGATCCGCCCGAAGGCTACCGCGCTGGCCTATCGCCACATCCAGCACAACCCGCCGCCGCACGTCGCCTGCCTGGTATTCGATATCGACCGACCAGATGGATACGCCGCATGGGAGTCCGCTGGACTGCCAGCTCCACACTGGATCGCCATCAACCTGGATGAAGGGCTGGACGAGAACGGGGTCTGTCATCGAGGCCGTGCCCACATCGGTTACATGCTGGCTACCCCTGTGGCCCGCACCAGCGCAGCCAAGGCGAAACCATTGCGCTATCTGGCCGCCATAGAACACGTTATGGCGCATCGGTTAGGGGCTGACATGCGGTTCACAGGCCTCATCACCAAGAACCCCACACACAGCGATTGGTGGACGGTCTGGCACCCCATTGAGCCCTATTCTCTCGACTATCTGGCCGAGTTCTGCCCGGATAAAGATCTCGCCGCCTACAGTCGCCGCAGCCGCAAGGAGGCGAGCGGGCTAGGGCGTAACGTCACCCTGTTCGACAACGTGCGGGAGTGGGCTTACAGCGCCGTCAGAGAGTATTGGCGACCCAATGGGTACGACGCATGGGCTGAGGCTGTCAGAGCTGCCTGTGACAGTGCCAATGCGTTTGGGCTGGAGCAGGGCGGTCCGTTGCCCGTGTCCGAGACGAAGGCCACGGCCAAGAGCATCGCCCGTTGGGTATGGCGACATTTCACCCCGTCCGAGTTCCGCGCCATTCAGGCAACCAGAGGGGCCAAGGGGGGCAAGGTTTCCAAGGGGGGCGGGAGGCCCATGGGAACAAGCCGGACTAACTGGGAGTTGTGGGAAGCCATTCAGAGCATGAAGGCTGCCGGATACCCGCATAGCACCATCGCCGACGATCTCAATATTTCCGCCAGTACGGTAAGCAAGTACGCCAAAATTTCAAAATAGCGATCGCGAAAACAAGCCATATCAGATAACAGCGCCCGTAGGGCGGCCCCTTCTCGAAAGTCATTTAAGAGAGAGAGGCTCGTTGCGAGGGGGGTAAGGCCGATCCCGAAGGGCTGTCCATCAGGCCATGTGTTTGGCCTGTGGGCAGTAGGTCTTATCCCCGGAGCTGTTTGTTCTCTGCCGTTCGCAGTGCCCGCAGAATCTCCCCGGCCTGCTCCGGGGTCAGTACCACCGCCGACCCTCCATCCCGGATAGCCTGCATCTGGGCATCCAGCCCCTCTACCAATGCCCGATTTATCGTCACAGTAACGTTATTGTCCTGCTGCTTTGCACGGTAGGCTGCTTGTCGTTCTGCCCCTGTTTTGGCTGATCCGGTTTTTGGCCTACCCCGTCCGCGCTTGATGCCAAACATGTCCCCAGTCCCCTGATCCTTGGTGTCCTTCATGGTGTTATTTCCTGTCACTGTAACGGTAATTGATTATGTGTCACTGTGACGATAATTGGCAAGTTGCCGACCCCCTGTTTTTTTGCTGTACTGGCATTAAGCCAGCGTACCCGTATTACTTTTCGCCCGCTTCGCGGCCTCCAGTAATACGGGGCTGGTGAGGGGCCTAGCCCCTTCAATCCCCCACACAAAACAGCCGGAGGCACCGTGTCCAGAGTCCCGAAAACGACCACCATCAGCCTACGGATCGACAAGCCCACTGCCGCCGAATGGCGGGAGCGAGCAGCAGCCTCTGGGCTCAGCGTGTCGGACTGGATCAGGGGGGCGGTGGATGCTGGCCAGCAGACGAACTTGCCGACGCCACAGCGCCGCCCCGTCCGTGTCCGTGACACCAGCAACGATGCCGATCCGGCGCTGATGCGCCAGCTGGCCGCGTTGGGATCGAACCTCAACCAGATCGCCCGTAGCCTGAATGAGTGCCGGCTAGTCGGTGCACCGGTCCGACTGGTGGAGGTGCTGGCCCTGCTGCGCAGCATCGAGGCGGAGGCGGCCCACCTGCTGCCCCAGTTGCCTCCGCCCCCCAAGCCGACCACCAAGGAGAGCAGCAGCGATGCACGTTAAATTCCTAGCCCACGGTACGGGCAGCGGCGCCCGCGCCTCGGCCTACCTGCTTGGGGCGCACGACCACACAGGAGCGGAGCGGGCCGGGGTGACGGTACTGCGGGGGGATCCGGCGCTGTTCGCGGCGGTGGCCGACTCACTGCCGTTCCAGCAGCGGTACTCCAGCGCGGTGATTTCGTGGGCCGCTGAGGAGGCACCGACCACTGCCGAGATCGACGAGGTGCTGGCCGATTTCGAGGCGCTGGCATTTGCCGGACTGGAGCCGGAGGACTACCACATGACCGTCGTCCAGCACGACGAACCGGATGGCGGGGCGCATGTGCACATCCTGATCCCCCGTGTTCACCTGGGCAGCGGAAAATCGTTCAACCCGGCCCCACCAGGTCAACGCGACGACTTCTATGCGGTCAGGGATAAACACAATCATGCCAAGGGCTGGGCGCGGCCAGACGACCCGCTCCGGGCACGGCTGCTGCGGCCGGATTTCGAGGCATACAAGGGCGACCACCCGGCCATCAAAAAACAAATCACCGACCACCTAATAGGGGCCACCGCGCAGGGGGTGATCACAAACGCCGCCGAGCTGCGGGCCTACCTGCAAGAATCGCTCGGGTGCGAAATCACGCGAACGGGCATGGATTACATCAGCATCAAGCCGGAGGGCTACCCCAAAGCCGTCCGGTTAAGGGGAGAGTTATATGGAGCATCTTGGACCGCAAAAGGCGCAATTGAGCGAGAGGCTCAAGTTGCAGCACGAGCAGGCATTGGGCGAGGTGGAGAAGTTAGCGAAAGCGGTGCTCGACGAGCTCAAGAAAGACTTAAAAAAGCGTGTGAACGACGAGCTGAATACAACTGTGGGCGCTATCCGGGACGGGATCGAGGGATTGCCCCAACAGATCACCGACTCGGCCGACCCATTGAGGGAGGTCTTGGAGCAGGCACGGAGCGAGGCCAACACCCTCAAGCTGATCTCCAGCGTCTGGCTCAAAGCCTTGCTGGTCGGGGTATGCACCTCAGTGGGGATCGGGCTGGGGAGCTGGGGGGTGTTGAGCTGGATGGGCAGCGAGGTTCAGCGGTTGAACAGCGAGATCAGCAGCGCGAAAGCCACGTTGGCGGAGCTTCCGACCGGAGTGACCTTCGTCCATCAGGGGGGCAAGAGCTACATCCTCGCGCCGACATTAGGGAAACCGTTCAAGGTGAAGGACAGCGACAAAATGGCCGTGAAGGTGAACTGAATGACAGAACTGGAACGGATACTGCTCGACAGGCTGGAGCGAATCGAAACGGCACACCAGCAGCAAACGGCGGCTTTGGAGCAGCAATTGAAGCAGCAGGCGCGTTCTTTGAGCGAATTGCAGACGGTATGCAGCAATGCGCTAAAGAGCTGCGAGACGCTATGCAGCGAGCTACAGGGCTCGTTCGAGACGCTGCAGAACGGGGTAGAGCGCTCGAACAAAGTCACAGGGACAGCGCTTGGCAGCTTGAGCAGCAGTGTCAACGACTTGATCAAGGCGCTGGACGCCTTGCAGAGGGCGCAGCGTTGATCGCCAACAGGGCCGCAGATCTGCGAAAAGAGCAGCGGCGAGATCGTGGCTTGAGCATGTGATATATCGTCACGGTGACAATAATTAAGGAGATCGGGTATGAAATCAGGTCGGTTGGGTACGCCTGGCACGGTGGCGCATATTCGCCAGTTCCCCCCGGTTGAGTACGAACTGGTTAGCTATCAAGGTTCCCCGTGGCTATGGGCCGATGGAGAACCGCTGATCGACCTGCTCGATGCGACCATCGACTGGGTGATCGATGACGACGGCAGCCGCTGGATCGTCATTGACACCGAATACCTGCGCCAGCAGGTGGCCCACTATGCCCTATTGTCCGCCGATACATGGCGGCAACGGTTGCTCGATGCAGGCGTGGAGGTGGATTGAGGTGCGATTGAGAGATCGGTTTCCGGGGCTGATGTTGTGGCACACAGTGGCGGCACTGGTCGCCGTGTTTGCGGCGAAAGCCCTTCTGTACTGGGCGGCGGACTGGCTGGGCCTTGGGCCGCTCTACAGCGCCTTGGCGGGGCCTTCTTGGGATGTGGCGGCATGGATAGCGTTGTTGGCCCTGCTGCTGCGGTGGATGAAGGTCTAGCCTGTTCTGCCGCGCTGCGCTTGGCGGCCCCGACAACAAGATTGACAGGCTTCGCGAGTCACTCTTGTTGTCGGGGCTAGTGTTTAGTGTATGATATACACGTATATCATTGGTGTTTGAGGTGGATCATGTTAGCGATACGCTTGCCTTCGGATATCGAAGAGCGCTTGGCAAATTTGGCGCAAGAGACGGGGAGAACGAAGACCTTCTATGCACGGGAGGCTATCTTGACTCATCTGGAAGAGATGGAAGATTATTATCTGGCCGAAAGGGTCATGGAGAAAGTTCGTAAGGGCGAAGAACGCCTGTTCTCACTGGATGACGTGGAGCGCGATCTTGGCTTGGAAAGTTGAGTTGACCGATACCGCCAAGAAACAATTGGCGAGGCTAGATAAGACCCAAGCCCAGAGAATAACAAAGTATCTTCGCCGGGTTATGTTGCTTGAAGATCCTAGGGATGCAGGTAAAGCCTTGACGGGAAACTTGCGTACCTACTGGCGATATCGAGTCGGTGATTATCGCGTTGTTTGTGAAATAAGAGATAACGAAATGATTATTGTTGCTGTGATGGTTGGTCATCGCAGTGATATATACGAATAAACTAAATTAGTCATTTCTTGGTGGTTAGATGATAGATAGACATTTAAAAAAAATCACGGCCTTGGTTTTTATTGTTGCTTGTGTACTTGCTAAAGTGTTGATCGGCCCCATAACATGCAATAGTGGATGGAGTTCTCCATCGATTGGTCTTAGCGGAGCTTGTTCACATCATGGCGGTGTAGCATCATGGAAAGGTACATTGCCAATATTATTAGGCGCCGCTGCCGCATTGTTTTTTTATTTTCGCTTTAAACTCCCACCTCAACTCCCACCTCAAAGAACATCTGATGCTTCAACTTCCCCTCTAATAGCACCTGATTTTTTAAATGTGGATGTAGAGCAACAGACTGTTGTTAGTAATGATGCGATCACTCCTGAATTATCTGGTAATTCAAAAAAGAAAAGGGTTTATAAAAAGAAATCTTCATGCCCAAGGTGTCATTCCGCAATGAGACTAAGAACTGCAACTAAAGGTAATAATGCAGGGCATAAATTTTGGGGGTGCAGTAAATATCCTAGGTGTAAAGGTACTCGAACCTACGTGCCTGAGATTAAGTGAAGGATGGTTGCACCGTTGTTGGTGTTGAGCACAATGCGGGGGTGTTGTAACGTACTGTCCATAAAAGACAAACCCCGAATCTCTGTCTAATCAACTTGGCGGAAGATAACAGAGAGTTCGGGGCCGTGACTTAATCACAGGAACAAGAATACCACATGGATCACATCAAACAACCTAGAGCCGCCAATAAGCGCGGTGCCAGATGCTAAAACCAGCGCTTCAAGTCGCTGCTTTTGTCGAACGTCTTCCCCACCGTCCCTACTGCACTGATGATCCGGCGCAGGGGCTGCTTATTCGCCCACAAGCGACCGCACTGGCTTATCGTCATATCCAGCATAACCCGCCGCCGCATGTCTCCACGTTGGTTTTTGACGTGGACAGGGCGGACGGTTGTCACGCTTGGGAGGATGCGGGCTTGCCCGCGCCTAACTGGGTTTGCCTCAATGTGCGTAATGGACATGCCCATTACGGTTACCTGCTGACTGCCCCTGTAGCTCGCACCAGTGCAGCCAAGCAAAAACCGTTGCGCTATCTGGCGGCCATAGAGCACGTTCTGGCGAAGAGACTGGGTGCTGACATGGGTTATGCAGGGTTAATAACTAAAAACCCCGTACACAGCGACTGGTGGACGATATGGCATCACTGCGAGCCGTTTAGCCTCGACTATCTGGCAGAGTTCTGCCCAGATGCGGATTTGGCTGCCTATAGCCGCCGCAGTCGCAAAGAGGTCGGCGGTCTGGGGCGTAACGTCACGGTGTTTGATAACGTGCGTGAATGGGCCTACAGCGCAGTTAGATCGTACTGGCGGCCTAACGGGTTCGAGGCTTGGGCCGATGCGGTGAGAGCAGCTTGTGAGAGCTCCAATGCGTTTGGACGCGAGCAGGGTGGCCCGCTGCCCGTATCGGAAATCAAGGCCACGTCCAAGAGCATCGCTCGCTGGGTGTGGAACCGATTTACCCCCGCAGGGTTTAGCCAGGTGCAGGCGCATCGAGGGGCTAAGGGAGGGCGTATATCCAAGCGTCCAACCAAGAATGGCATGGCTCGGGCCGACTTGTTGCCCGAGGTGGTCAAGCTCAAGGAACGGGGTTACAGCAACCGTGATATTGCTGAGGATCTGCAAATTTCAGCCAGTACGGTGAGCCTGTACCTCAAACGTGTACGAGAGTGATCGAATAAGCCTTATCAGATAACAGCGCCCCGTAAGGGGCGTTCTTATTTCAAAAAGTATTTGAGAGAGAGGATCGGTGCGAGGGGGGTAAGGCCGATCCCTAAGGGTTGTCCATCAGGCCGTGTGTTTGGCCTGTGGGCAATAGGTCTTATCCCCGGAGCTGTTTGTTTTCTGCTGTTCGTAGTGCCTGCAGGATCTCCCCGGCCTGTTCCGGGGTCAGAACCACCGCTGACCCTCGATCCCGGATAGCCTGCATCTGGGCATCTAACCCCTCCATCAGCGACCTATTTATTGTCACCGTAACGTTATTGCCCTGCTGTTTGGCACGGTAGGCTGCTTGTCGTTCTGCCCCGCTTTTGGCTGTTCCGGTCTTTGGTCTACCCCGTCCGCGCTTGATGCCAAACATGTCCCCAGTACCCTGATCCGTGGTGTCCTTCATTGTGTCATTTCCTGTCACTGTAACGGTAATTTATTATGTGTCACTGTGACAATAATTAGCAAGTTGCCGCCCCCCTATTTTTTTGCTGTACTGGTTATTAGCCAGCGTACCCGTATTACTTTTCGCCCGCTTCGCGGCCTCCAGTAATACGGGGCTGGTGAGGGGCCTAGCCCCTTCAATCCCCCACACAAAACAGCCGGAGGCACCGTGTCCAGAGTCCCGAAAACGACCACCATCAGCCTACGGATCGACAAGCCCACTGCCGCCGAATGGCGGGAGCGAGCAGCAGCCTCTGGGCTCAGCGTGTCGGACTGGATCAGGGGGGCGGTGGATGCTGGCCAGCAGACGAACTTGCCGACGCCACAGCGCCGCCCCGTCCGTGTCCGTGACACCAGCAACGATGCCGATCCGGCGCTGATGCGCCAGCTGGCCGCGTTGGGATCGAACCTCAACCAGATCGCCCGTAGCCTGAATGAGTGCCGGCTAGTCGGTGCACCGGTCCGACTGGTGGAGGTGCTGGCCCTGCTGCGCAGCATCGAGGCGGAGGCGGCCCACCTGCTGCCCCAGTTGCCTCCGCCCCCCAAGCCGACCACCAAGGAGAGCAGCAGCGATGCACGTTAAATTCCTAGCCCACGGTACGGGCAGCGGCGCCCGCGCCTCGGCCTACCTGCTTGGGGCGCACGACCACACAGGAGCGGAGCGGGCCGGGGTGACGGTACTGCGGGGGGATCCGGCGCTGTTCGCGGCGGTGGCCGACTCACTGCCGTTCCAGCAGCGGTACTCCAGCGCGGTGATTTCGTGGGCCGCTGAGGAGGCACCGACCACTGCCGAGATCGACGAGGTGCTGGCCGATTTCGAGGCGCTGGCATTTGCCGGACTGGAGCCGGAGGACTACCACATGACCGTCGTCCAGCACGACGAACCGGATGGCGGGGCGCATGTGCACATCCTGATCCCCCGTGTTCACCTGGGCAGCGGAAAATCGTTCAACCCGGCCCCACCAGGTCAACGCGACGACTTCTATGCGGTCAGGGATAAACACAATCATGCCAAGGGCTGGGCGCGGCCAGACGACCCGCTCCGGGCACGGCTGCTGCGGCCGGATTTCGAGGCATACAAGGGCGACCACCCGGCCATCAAAAAACAAATCACCGACCACCTAATAGGGGCCACCGCGCAGGGGGTGATCACAAACGCCGCCGAGCTGCGGGCCTACCTGCAAGAATCGCTCGGGTGCGAAATCACGCGAACGGGCATGGATTACATCAGCATCAAGCCGGAGGGCTACCCCAAAGCCGTCCGGTTAAGGGGAGAGTTATATGGAGCATCTTGGACCGCAAAAGGCGCAATTGAGCGAGAGGCTCAAGTTGCAGCACGAGCAGGCATTGGGCGAGGTGGAGAAGTTAGCGAAAGCGGTGCTCGACGAGCTCAAGAAAGACTTAAAAAAGCGTGTGAACGACGAGCTGAATACAACTGTGGGCGCTATCCGGGACGGGATCGAGGGATTGCCCCAACAGATCACCGACTCGGCCGACCCATTGAGGGAGGTCTTGGAGCAGGCACGGAGCGAGGCCAACACCCTCAAGCTGATCTCCAGCGTCTGGCTCAAAGCCTTGCTGGTCGGGGTATGCACCTCAGTGGGGATCGGGCTGGGGAGCTGGGGGGTGTTGAGCTGGATGGGCAGCGAGGTTCAGCGGTTGAACAGCGAGATCAGCAGCGCGAAAGCCACGTTGGCGGAGCTTCCGACCGGAGTGACCTTCGTCCATCAGGGGGGCAAGAGCTACATCCTCGCCCCCAGCATGGGGGAACCGTTCGAAACGAAGAGCGGCAAAATGGCCGTGGAGGTGAACTGAATGACCGAACTGGAGCGGATATTGATCGACAGGTTGGAGCGGATGGAAGCGGCGCACCAACGGCAGACGGCGGCTTTGGAGCAGCGATTGCAGCAGCAGGCGCTCTCTTTGAACGAGTTGCAGACCGCTTGCACCAGCGCGCTGGTGAGCTGCGGGACGTTATGCAGCGAGCTACAGCGTTCGTTCGAGGCGTTGCAGAGCGGGGTAGAACGGTCGAACAGAGCGACCACGACAGCGTTTGGCAGCTTGAACAACAGTGTCAACGAGTTGAGCAAGGCGCTGGACGCCTTACACAAGGCGCAGAGCTGATCGCCAACAGGGCTAAAGCGCTGCGTGAAGAGCAGAGCCAGAGTAGCGGGTTGAGTATGTGATATTTTGTCACTGTGACGATAAATATAGGGAGCGGGGCAATGGAATTCGATAAGCACGATCTTGAGATTGATGGTGATCGGGTATGGCTATTGGACGCAGACGGTCAGCGGCTGTGCGACCTGAACGACATGCGGTTGCTCGATTTTGAATGGCGGATCAGCGTGGAAGGCGGCTTGCTCAACTTCGATTTGGAGGCCAGCGAGTGGCGGCAGCGGCTCCTCGATGCGGGCCTTCAGTTGGATTGAAGGGAGGTGGTGCCGATGTGGTTGAGCGATAGATTTCCGGGGTTGATGTTGTGGCATACGGTGACGGTACTGGCCGCCGTGTTCGCGGCGAAAGCCCTGCTGTACTGGGCTGCGGACTGGTTGGTGCTGGGGCCACTTTACAGCGTCTTAGCCGGGCCTTCGTGGGATGTGGCGGCATGGATTGCGGCGCTGGCCCTGCTGCTGCGCTGGATGCGGGTCTAACTGCCTGCCGCGCTGCGCTTGGCGACTCCCGAAGGGGGCGCGACAGACTGCGCTAGTCGTCCCCGTTCGGGAGTGTGGCCAGATCCAGAAACACCCTGCAGGATCCGGCCCTAAAACCGCCTCAGAAGCGTTGCAAACTTTCAGGCAGCAAATGCACTGCCTTGGGTGTTGCAATGAACCAAAACGCGATACAGGAGGCTGGTTTTGACTGGAGTTGCCGTTTTGGTATGCGAAATCGGCTATTGAACATAAAAGGCGTTATGCGCACTGTACGCCTGCATTTTTTACAACACTCACAAAGACCATCGATAAATAATGTTAAAGAAATTAATTACATGATTTTTTTTAGTGAATTTGAGATAACTTATAGAACGGCGTTAGATGGAGAGATTCATTATCGCATTAGTTCACTGCGATGAATCAGGTATGTCTCGCATATTATTAACTCAAAATGGAAGTAAAAAAATGAATACAGATGATGAAGCAAAGGTTGCTGGCGCGGTTGGTGGTGTAGCTGGTGCTGCTGGAGCAGTAGGAACAGTTGCAGCGGCAGGTAGTGTTGCAGGGCTTGGAGCCGCAGGTATTACTTCTGGTCTTGCTGCTGTTGGTAGCGTTGTTGGTGGTGGCATGGCTGCCGGACTTGCAGTAACAGCAGCTGCGCCTGTGGCTATTGGTGCTGCGGCTTATGGTCTTTACAAGTGGCTGAAAGATTAAACCATAGGAATTAAATAAAGATTGATTGATGTCGTTATATTTGATGATTCAAAGTTAGATGCAACGACATCTCTTACTCGTCAGAGCGTCAAATGTGGAAAGAACTAATCATAGGTTCTACCTCCTTTTCTTATGCGCATAAGGGGGCGTTACGTTAAATCGGACGCCCTTTTTGCTGCCTGTTGTCCGTGCCTGTCATTCAGTAAAGGTGTAGTATCATGTAAACATTGTGGTTCGGTGGGGTGTGTATGAGTGTTATGTCTGTCCGTTTGCCGGATGAGGTAGAGCAGCAGTTGGGGCAATTGGCCCAGTCCACAGGCAGAACCAAATCATGGTTGGCAAACCAAGCTATCCAGGATTATTTGGCGCGAGAAGCCTGGCAGATCACGGAAGTTGAAGCCGCATTGCGTGAAGCGGATGCGGGCGACTTTGTGCCCGAAAAGGAGATGATGGCGAAGTTCAATCGGTGGGGTATCAATGCAGGTTAAATGGCTGCGTAAGGCTGCACTGAACCTTGAGGATGCTCACGATCACTTAGCAAAAGAGAACTCCAGGGTGGCCCAGGAGTTTGTATTAGAGGTGTATCGCTTGGTTCACTTGTTGGTAGATCAGCCAGCAATGGGACGGCCAGGGCGCGTTCCTGGTACACGAGAGCTTGTGCTGCAACCCTATCCGTTCCTCATTCCATACCGAGTGAAGGGCGAGGAGATCCAAATTCTGAGGGTGTTTCATACCCGCTTGCGGCTACCAAGCCACTGGTGAAGGGTGCTTGTAGGTAGGGCGGTATGCGTTTGCGTATGGAGGGGGTCGTGCGGTAACGTACTGCCTAGAAAAGACAAACCCCGAACTTCTGTTGATCAACTTGGCGGGAGATTACAGAGAGTTCGGGGCCGTACTTATGCAATAGGTGAAATATATCACATGGATCACACCAGACAACCCTTTAGCGCCGCCAATATGCGCGGTGGTCATTGAATCGAGCACAGCTTGACCTGTTCCGGGAGCGCCTGCCCCGGAAGCCCTACCACACTGACGAATTTACCACGGGTCTGTCCATTGCGGATGTCAGCCGTGCCCTTGGGGCTCGTTACATCCAGCCGAACGGGCCAACGCATCGGCATTGGCTCGTGTTTGACGTAGACCATGCTGCCGCTACGTTATCCTGGGATGACGTAGGCGCCCCGGCACCGAACATCACGGTGACGAACAGGGCCAACGGCCACGCCCACCTGATCTATGGATTGGAGACCCCGATCCGCACTGCCCCGGACGGCAAGGTGGCCCCACTGCGGTATGCCGCCGCCATCGAGGCCGCCCTCCGGGAGAGGCTGGGGGCCGATCTGGGGTACTCTGGGCTGATCTGCAAGAACCCCCTGCACACCCACTGGCTTGTCCAGGTATGGGAGCCCCACAGCTACAATCTCGGCTGGTTGTCCGACTACCTCGACCTGAGCCCCTACAATGGCCGCAAACAGCTTCCAGCCTACGGGCTAGGGCGTAACTGCACCCTATTCGAGAAAACGAGTCAATGGGCCTACAAGGCGATCCGGCAGGGGTGGCCAGGGCTTGATCAGTGGATGGCCGCCGTGGCGGAAAGGGCGACCGGGTACAATGTCCAGTTCGAGCAGCCGTTGCCCGCCAATGAAGTCCGGCACACTGCCAAGTCGATCGCTAAATGGACGCACCGCAACCTGACTCCCGCAGGGTTCAGTGCAGTACAGGCCGCCAGAGGGGCCAAGGGGGGTAAAGTATCCAAGGGTGGGGGCAGGCCCAGCAACAGCGGTAAGGCCCGCGCAGACCTGATGCAGGAGGTGCTTCGGCTCAAGGTGCAGGGCTACAGCAATCGGGACATTGCAGAGGATTTAGGGATCGGTTCGGCAAGTGTTAGCCGCTACCTCACCAAGATCTCGCCAGAGTGATCCAAACAAGCCTTATCAGATAGTAGCCCCCAGGGGGGGTTCTTTTGGCCTTAAAAGAGTCGTCATAGAGAGCGGCTTGGCGAGGGGGTTAACCGCGGTCCCGTAGGGCTGTCCATCAGGCCGTGTGTTTGGCCTGTGGGCAGTAGCGGTTATCCCCGGAGCTGTTTTATCTCTGCTGTTCGTAGTGTCCGTAATATCTCCCCGGCTTGTTCCGGAGTAAGTACCACCGCCGTCCCCCCATCTCTGATCGCTTGGAGCTGTGCCGCCAGTTCATCCAGGTGAGCCCGATTAATCGTCACTGTAACGTTAATGCCCTGTTGTTTGGCACGGTAGGCGGCCTGACGTTCTGCCCCGCTCTTAGCCCCTCCTGTTTTTGGTCTACCCCTGCCCCGCTTCACGCCGAACATATCCCCAGTACCCTGATCTGCTGTGTCCTTCATGGCCTATTTCCTGTCACTGTAACGAAAATTAAATATGTGTCACGGTGACGATAATAGCAAGCGTACTGGACACCAAACAGGGAGAAGTTCAGACTATTTAGGTACTAAGCCAGCCGACCCCGTATTACGTTTTCGCCCGCTTCGCGGCTCAACGTAAACGGGGGCTGGTGAGGGGCTCTGCCCCTTCAAACCCTGCGCCGCTGCGCTGCTTGGAGAGCCAATGACAAAGCCAGAGCTAAAGACAACAACGGCCAGCCTTCGCCTCGATCCTGCCACCCTAGCCAAGTGGCGCAAGGGTGCCTGTGACGAGGGCCTGACCCTCTCAGACTGGCTGAGAGCCAAGGTGGATGCCGACCAGCAAACCCACATTGCCCCCGCCCGGTCGAGGCGGGAACGAGACCCCCGCCACCTGGCAGATCCGGCGCTAATGCGCCAGCTCGCGGCGTTGGGGTCGAACCTCAACCAGATCGCCAGGGCGGTGAACGAATGCCGCCTGGTGGGGAGCCCGGTTTACCTGGTGGAGCTGCTGGCGTTGCTACGCAGCATCGAGGAGGCAGCCGGAACGTTGCTGCCGCAGCTTCCGCCGCCGCCGAACCGGGAGGGTGACGAGCATGATGATTAAGTTCTTGGCTCATGGCACCGGTAAGGCCAGCAGTGCGGCGACCTATTTGCTGGACAGTCACGACCACAAGGGCGAGGAACGTGCTGGGGTGGCGGTGTTGCGGGGCGATCCGCAGCAGTTTGCCGCTGTGGCGGACTCGCTCGATTTTCAGCATCGATACCGGAGTGCTGTGATCTCCTGGTCGGAGGAAGAGGCCCCCAGTGACGCCGAGATCGGCGCGGTGCTGGATGACTTCGAGGCGCTGTCCTTTGCCGGACTGGATAGGCAGGACGTGCATCTTACCGCCGTGCAGCACCGGGAAGCGGGAGGCGGTGTCCACGTCCACATCCTGGTGCCCCGTGTGCACCTGGGCACGGGTAAATCTCTGAACATTGCCCCGCCCGGACATAGAAAAGACTTTGACGCCCTGCGGGATAAATGGAACTACGGCAAGGGCTGGGCCAGACCAGACGACCCGCTCCGGGCACGGCTGATACAGCCCTCCTTTGACGCCTACAAGGGCCAGAAGGACAGGACTGCCATCAAGCGGCAGATAGGAGAACACCTGCTTGGGGCGGTGGCTCAGGGGCTGATCCGCGACCGGGGCGAATTACTCGAGTACCTGGGCGAGGTGCTCGAATTCGAGATCACCCGCCAGGGCAAGGACTACATAACGATCAGGCCGGAGGGATACCCGCAGGGCATCCGGCTCAAAGGAGAGCTGTATGGAGAAGGGTGGCGAGCTGAAAACACGCTTGAGCGAGAGGTTATCGCAGCGGCAAGCCGAGGAGCTGGCCGAGGTGGCCACGTTGACCGAGGCCAATCTGACACAGCTCAGCGAGCGTTTGACGAAGCATGTGAGCGCCGAGCTGAGTACAACCAGAGACGCTATTCGGCAGCAAAGCAAGCAGATCACCACGTTGTTAGGTTCACAGCAGAGCGCCTTGGAACAACAACAGGCGACCGTGGACGCGCTCAAACGCTTGAGCTTGACGGACTTGGAGCAGATCCAGAAGGGGTTAAACGACGCGATCACCCTCGCCCAGGGGAAGGCAATCGAGCAGGCGATCGATCCGCTCAGGACGGCCCTAGAGCAACTCAAGACGGACGGGGAGGCCCTGAGTCGCGTGACGTTCCGGGGATGGCTCAAACCGCTGCTGATCGCGTCGGCGGTGATCCTGGGAGCCGGGGGCAGTACCTGGAGGGTAGCGGCATACTTAGCGAACGAGATCACCGGGCAACTGACCGAGATTCAGAGCCTAAACCAGCAGATCAGCACAGCCCAACGGACCCTGGACAGCTTGCCCAAAGGGGTGACGTTCGTGCGCGATGGAAAGGGGCTGTACATCGTGGCGAGGCAGATCGATACACCGTTCAAGATGGACGAAGGGAAGTACAAGGGCCTGATGGCCGTGGGAGTGAAGTAGATGACCGAGTTAGAGCGGCTGCTGACAGCTCAATTCGAGCGGATGGAGCAACGGCACCAGGACGAGACGACAGCCTTGCGGGCGCAGCTCGACGCGCAACAGCGCGCTTTGGAGAGCTTGCAGGCGCAGTTGGAGAGCACATTGGGCGAGTACGAGAAGCATTGCGCCAGCTTACACACCGCCTTCGTGGCCTTGGAGAAGAGTACCAGGAGCGAGCTAGCCAGCATGAGCCGGAGTTTGGACCAGACCAACCGGGCTACCGGAGCAGCACTTGGGTCATTGAACAACAGTGTGAGCACAGTCAAAAGCTCGCTGGAGAGCTTGAACAAGGCGCAGCGTTGATCGCCGACAGGGCGGCGGAGCTGCGGAAAGAGCAGCAGCGAGATCGTGGGTTTAGCATGTAATTTATAGTCACTGTGACGATAAATGTAGGGGGCGGGGCAATGGAATTTGATAAGCATGATCTTGAGATTGATGGTGATCGAGTATGGCTATTGGGCGCAGACGGTCAGCGGCTGTGCGACTTGAACGACATGCGGTTACTCGATTTTGAATGGCGGATCAGCGTGGAAGGTGGTCTGCTCAACTTCGATTTGGAGGCCCGCGAGTGGCGGCAGCGGCTCCTCGATGCGGGCCTTCAGTTGGATTGAGGGGAGGTGGTGCCGATGTGGTTGAGCGATAGATTTCCGGGATTGATGTTGTGGCACACGGTGGCAGCGCTGGCCGCCGTCTTTGCAGCGAAATCCCTGCTGTACTGGGCGGCGGATTGGCTGGCGCTGGGGCCAATCTACAGCGCCTTGGCGGGGCCTTCCTGGGACGTGGCGGCATGGATTGCGGCGCTGGCCCTGTTGCTGCGGTGGATGAAGGTTTAGCCCGTTCTGCCTTCTTCGTTGTTCTGCGATAACAAAATTACCGCGAAAAGCGTCACTATCACCGTTACTGACAAACACGGTTCAATCATGGCGTTACCCAAGCACAGAGGTCTGCGTGGGTTGAAGAACTGGGTATAGGAGAGGAAGCGCCTCTCCAATATCCAGAAATTAATGAGGCCAGACATGATTGAACTGCTTAAAACACTAGCCACCAACCCCCTCTCTACGAACCTTGGCTTTATGGCGGCTGTCTTAGCGCTGGGTTTTTTGGTTTTGGTTGCAACGCGATGATGGGTGGGGCCGCTGGCCCCGCCCATTTCAATAGGTGCAACAGTCCAATGCATTGGACTGTTGCCAAAGTTTTTTTGTAATGAATTCAAAAACTCCCGGCTAGTTAAGAGTAAGAGACGAATAACCCCCGACTTATAGGAGGCCGTCTCCACTATCGAACCAACTAGCTTAAGGAGGCTTACATGCCCATCATTCTGTTCCATACCCTGCAAACTCTCGCCACCAATTCCCCGCAAGAAAACCTGTTCGTCGCTGTGGCGGCGCTTTCTATTGCCGTTCTGGTTAGGGTCACTCGTTGAAAAGGGGCTACGGCCCCTACTTCTCTCAATTTTGAAAATTGCCCCGGTTCGCGCTTTAAATTGGATGAAACCAAACCTCGCAGGATCCAGCTCTAAAAACCCATCAGAAGCGTTGCAAACTTTCAGGCGGTAAACGCCCTGTCTTGTGTGTCGAAACGCCCCCCCAACGCGATACAGGCGGCCATATCCTGACGGAGTGGCCGTTTTGCGCATCAGTTTGCCGTTCCCGTTGTCGAGGTCGTGATGGGTTAGATGTTGACATGATCTACTGACACTAGTAACTTTACTGAAATTAGCAATTTCACTAGGTGAGCGCAATGAAAATACCAACGCATTTGAAGCACAAGCCTGTGCTTGAGGTTGTTAACTATCACGAGATTGATGGTCCATATCAGGCCGACACTACCGATGCTAAGGGGCTATCAATCGGCATGGCGCAATGGAATTCACCTGGGAGGGTTGAGTTTTCGGCCAAGGTCTGGCGTCACACTGGTGAAAAATGGTCAAGACAGTCTGAGGAACTGCCGCTCCATCGAGTTATCGATCTCGCGACCTTGGTATGCATTGCAATGGAATATTGTCGTGATGGGAGCTTGTCGTCTTGCGATGATTTCCCTGTTAGCTGGGCTAAAGATAATGCTGATCTTGAGTATCATTTAGGCTTGATGAAAAAAGAGTTAGAGGGCGATGGTGGGAATAAACATCTTGATAGCAGCCTCAGACGGCTAGCTTCTGAGCTGGAAAGGCTAGGTTATAAAGCTTAAGTCGTAACCCACTATGGCTGACTGCGTATAAGGGGGGCGTTACGTTAAATCGGACGCCCTTTTTGCTGCCTGTTGTCCAGGTCGGACAACGAGACTCTGGGTTGTTGTCAGAGCCTGTCATTCAGTAAAGGTGTAGTATCATGTAAACATTGTGATTTAAAGGGGTGCGTATGAGTGTTATGTCCGTTCGCTTACCGGATGAGGTAGAGCAACAGTTGGGGCAACTGGCCCAATCAACAGGAAGAACCAAATCGTGGTTGGCGAATCAGGCTATCCAGGATTATTTGGCACGTGAAGCCTGGCAGATCGCGGAAGTTGAAGCCGCATTGAGTGAAGCGGATGCGGGTGACTTCGTGCCCGAAAAGGAGATGATGGCGAAGTTCAATCGGTGGGGTATCAATGCAGGTTAAATGGCTGCGCAAGGCGGCACTGAATCTGGAGGATGCCCACGATTACCTGGCGAAAGAGAACCCTCGGGTTGCCCAAGAGTTTGTGTTCGAGGTGTATCGATTGGTCAATCTGTTGGTAGCTCAACCCGCTATGGGTCGTCCTGGCCGCGTGCCTGGAACAAGAGAGCTTGTGCTGCAACCCTATCCGTTCCTCATTCCATACCGAGTGAAGGGCGAGGAGATCCACATTTTGAGGGTGTTTCATACCCGCTTGCGGCTACCAAGCCACTGGTGAAGGGTACTTGTAGGTGGGGCGGTATGCGTTTGCGTAGGGAGGGGATCGTGCGGTAACGTACTGCCTAGAAAAGACAAACCCCGAATCTCTGTTCATCGACTTGGCGGAAGAACAACAGAGGATTCGGGGTCGTACTCATGTAACAGGTGAAATATATCACATGGATCACACCAGACAACCCTTTAGCGCCGCCAATATGCGCGGTGGTCATTGAATCGAGCACAGCTTGACCTGTTCCGGGAGCGCCTGCCCCGGAAGCCCTACCACACTG
>NZ_FKKY02000149.1:0-446 GCF_900079845.1 Aeromonas sp. EERV15
CTCCTTCTCTCCCCCTCCCTCACGTCGATCGAGATCGAGCCCCGCGGCGCCCGCGCGAGGTCCGCGTGCGCCGCGCGCCATCGACGCGCGCTCGACTTGCGCTCGCCGTGCGTTGTACGCGCGAATCCGGTTTGCAGCCTTTTCCGGACAGCGCTCCTCGTTTGCCACGAAGGCAGACGAGCTCGCGCGGTCGACCGCGGAACAGCGATATACCGGCGACTGGCCACAATCGTCACGAATAACGCTCACGCGCGCTCATCGTCGCATTGCGATCCCATTAGGCCATGCAGCGTTCGATTATCACCCACACGGCGCCCGCCGGGCTCGAGATTGCTTGAAAAGCAGCGTCATGCGCTCTTGACGCGCTGTGACTCGGGCGCTCTCAATGGCTCGCACAAGAGCGCCTCGCCCGATGGATCCATTGCCCCGGAATGCGACAGTCCCTT
>NZ_FKKY02000095.1:0-488 GCF_900079845.1 Aeromonas sp. EERV15
GATGAGCTCTCCGCCCGGCCCGACGAGCATGTTCCCCGGGTGCGGATCGGCGTGGTAGACGCCGTCGCCGAAGATCTGCTGGAAGAAGACCTGGACGATGTGCCGGGCGAGCGCCTTGCGGTCGACGCCGTGCGCCTCGAGCGCCGCGAGGTCGCCCACCTTGATCCCCTCGACGAACGTCGTCGTCATGACCCGGCGCGTGCAGTAGGCCGCGATGGGCGTCGGGAACCGCACCTCGGGCTGGCTCGCGAAGTTGTCGGCGATGCGCGTGATGTTCCTGGCCTCGCGCACGAAGTCGAGCTCCTCCAGGATCATCGAGCGGATCTGGTGGTAGTAGGCGTCGAGCCCCTGCACCGGGACGAACTTCGCGACGATCGCCATGATGCGGCGGATGGTGAGCAGGTCGAGGCGGACGATCTCGTCGATGTCGCGGTGCTGGACCTTCACGGCCACGCGGGTGCCGTCCATGAGCCACGCCTCGTGCACCT
>NZ_FKKY02000042.1:0-2945 GCF_900079845.1 Aeromonas sp. EERV15
CAGAACACTTCTTGGGTGTTGTATGGTTAAGCCTCACGGGTAATTAGTATGGGTTAGCTCAACACGTCGCCGCGCTTACACACCCCACCTATCAACGTTGTGGTCTCCAACGGCCCTTTAGGACCCTCAAGGGGTCAGGGATGACTCATCTCAGGGCTCGCTTCCCGCTTAGATGCTTTCAGCGGTTATCGATTCCGAACTTAGCTACCGGGCAGTGCCACTGGCGTGACAACCCGAACACCAGAGGTTCGTTCACTCCGGTCCTCTCGTACTAGGAGCAACTCCCTTCAATCATCCAACGCCCACGGCAGATAGGGACCGAACTGTCTCACGACGTTCTGAACCCAGCTCGCGTACCACTTTAAATGGCGAACAGCCATACCCTTGGGACCGACTTCAGCCCCAGGATGTGATGAGCCGACATCGAGGTGCCAAACACCGCCGTCGATATGAACTCTTGGGCGGTATCAGCCTGTTATCCCCGGAGTACCTTTTATCCGTTGAGCGATGGCCCTTCCATTCAGAACCACCGGATCACTATGACCTACTTTCGTACCTGCTCGACCTGTCCGTCTCGCAGTTAAGCTGGCTTATGCCATTGCACTAACCTCCTGATGTCCGACCAGGATTAGCCAACCTTCGTGCTCCTCCGTTACTCTTTGGGAGGAGACCGCCCCAGTCAAACTACCCACCAGGCACTGTCCGCGAGCCCGATTCAGGGCCCTGCGTTAGAACATCAAACATACAAGGGTGGTATTTCAAGGACGGCTCCACGACAACTAGCGTTATCGCTTCAAAGCCTCCCACCTATCCTACACATGTAGGTTCAATGTTCAGTGCCAAGCTGTAGTAAAGGTTCACGGGGTCTTTCCGTCTAGCCGCGGGTACACCGCATCTTCACGGCGAATTCGATTTCACTGAGTCTCGGGTGGAGACAGCATGGCCATGGTTACACCATTCGTGCAGGTCGGAACTTACCCGACAAGGAATTTCGCTACCTTAGGACCGTTATAGTTACGGCCGCCGTTTACCGGGGCTTCGATCAAGAGCTTCGCTTGCGCTAACCCCATCAATTAACCTTCCGGCACCGGGCAGGTGTCACACCCTATACGTCCACTTTCGTGTTTGCAGAGTGCTGTGTTTTTGATAAACAGTCCCAGCCATCTGGTCACTGCGACTCCCAACTGCTCCATCCGCAAGGGACTTCACTGTCAAGAGCGAACCTTCTCCCGAAGTTACGGTTCTATTTTGCCTAGTTCCTTCACCCGAGTTCTCTCAAGCGCCTTGGTATTCTCTACCCGACCACCTGTGTCGGTTTGGGGTACGATGACTTGTAATCTGAAGCTTAGAGGCTTTTCCTGGAAGCATGGCATCAATGGCTTCCGCACCGTAGTGCGTTCGTCTCGTGTCTCAGCGTTGTATCTCCGGATTTGCCTAGAAATACCGCCTACGCACTTTCACCAGGACAACCGTCGCCTGGCCCACCTAGCCTTCTCCGTCCCCCCATCGCAATTACAAGTCGTGCAGGAATATTAACCTGCTTCCCATCGATTACGCCTTTCGGCCTCACCTTAGGGGTCGACTCACCCTGCCCCGATTAACGTTGGACAGGAACCCTTGGTCTTCCGGCGAGGAGGTTTTTCACCCCCTTTATCGTTACTTACGTCAGCATTCGCACTTCTGATATCTCCAGCATACCTCTCGATACACCTTCGCAGACTTACAGAACGCTCCCCTACCACTCAATCATAAGATTGAATCCGCAGCTTCGGTGCCTGGTTTGAGCCCCGTTACATCTTCCGCGCAGGCCGACTCGACTAGTGAGCTATTACGCTTTCTTTAAATGATGGCTGCTTCTAAGCCAACATCCTAGCTGTCTGAGCCTTCCCACATCGTTTCCCACTTAACCAGAACTTTGGGACCTTAGCTGGCGGTCTGGGTTGTTTCCCTCTTCACGACGGACGTTAGCACCCGCCGTGTGTCTCCCGGATATTACTTACTGGTATTCGGAGTTTGCATGGAGTTGGTAAGTCGGGATGACCCCCTAGTCCAAACAGTGCTCTACCCCCAGTAGTATTCGTCCGAGGCGCTACCTAAATAGCTTTCGGGGAGAACCAGCTATCTCCGAGTTTGATTGGCCTTTCACCCCCAGCCACAGGTCATCCCCTAACTTTGCAACGTTAGTGGGTTCGGTCCTCCAGTTGATGTTACTCAACCTTCAACCTGCCCATGGCTAGATCACCCGGTTTCGGGTCTACACCTTGCAACTAGACGCCCAGTTAAGACTCGGTTTCCCTACGGCTCCCCTATACGGTTAACCTCGCTACA
Source organism: Aeromonas sp. EERV15 (assembly GCF_900079845.1). Lineage (NCBI taxonomy): Bacteria > Pseudomonadati > Pseudomonadota > Gammaproteobacteria > Aeromonadales > Aeromonadaceae > Aeromonas > Aeromonas sp. EERV15. The sequence goes on from NZ_FKKY02000042.1 coordinate 2,329, forward strand.
AAATGTAAGTCGCTGACCCATTATACAAAAGGTACGCAGTCACCCCGAAGGGCTCCCACTGCTTGTACGTACACGGTTTCAGGTTCTATTTCACTCCCCTCACAGGGGTTCTTTTCGCCTTTCCCTCACGGTACTGGTTCACTATCGGTCAGTCAGGAGTATTTAGCCTTGGAGGATGGTCCCCCCATATTCAGACAGGATGTCACGTGTCCCGCCCTACTCGATTTCACTTCAAGGTCGTTTTCATGTACGGGGCTATCACCCTGTATCGCTGGCCTTTCCAGGACCATTCCACTAACTTCCAAGAAACTTAAGGGCTAATCCCCGTTCGCTCGCCGCTACTAAGGGAATCTCGGTTGATTTCTTTTCCTCGGGGTACTTAGATGTTTCAGTTCTCCCGGTTCGCCTCGTTAAGCTATGTATTCACTTAACGATACCCAGCTTATGCTGGGTGGGTTTCCCCATTCGGAAATCTGTGAGTAATAGCGTCTCTTACCGACTTCTCACAGCTTATCGCAGGTTAGTACGTCCTTCATCGCCTCTGACTGCCAAGGCATCCACCATGTACGCTTAGTCACTTAACCATACAACCCCAAGAAGTGTCGTCGAAACAACGC
>NZ_FKKY02000134.1:0-455 GCF_900079845.1 Aeromonas sp. EERV15
TCTGAAGATACGGGTTCGGCTCCTTCAAGTGCAGGTTGCCCGGGATCTTGCCCTGCCGGAGCATCATCAGCACCTTCGCGACGCCCGCGAGGCCGGCGGCCGCTTCCAGGTGACCGATGTTCGTCTTCAGGGACCCGAGCCCGCAATGCGGCTCGACCGGCGCCGTGCTCCCTTGCGCCGCGCACAGCTCCGCGAAAGCACCCTTGAGAGCATTGACCTCGATCGGATCCCCCAGCACCGTTCCTGTGCCGTGTGTCTCGATGTACCCGACCGTGCGCACGTCGACGGCGGCGCTCTGGTACGCGGCGACGAGGAGCGCCTGCTGCGCGATGGGGTTCGGCGCCGTCGCCGAGGTGGCCTTGCCGCCGTGGTTCTCAGCGCTCCCGCGGATCAGGCCGTAGATCGGATCCCCGTCGGCTTCCGCCTTTCCGAGCGGCTTCAGCAGCAGGGCGACC
>NZ_FKKY02000031.1:0-31069 GCF_900079845.1 Aeromonas sp. EERV15
AAAGACTGGAATGGGCAGCTGATTATTTGGCAAAGAACGCCTGCCGAACCAAGCAGAGAAAATCGATACAGAACAGGACCTTGGAAGGCGTTTTAAAGGGGCTCAACGCTTAAGGTCCTGTACATGAGCGAACGCTGTAGTAAATTTGAGAGTGTAGAATTATTTACTGCTAGCTTTTCATGAGCATCAGGTTCTAGAACAGAAATGCCCTTGAATCTTGCATATGTACTTTCATTTAGCGGATGCCATAAAAGGCTCCCAGCATATCGAACAGCGAGTTCTCCAGGACGAATCACCGGGGGGCGTGGGGGGGAGGGGCGGCCTTTGACATATATATCCCTTGATATAATTATTTGTATTTATCCAGCATACCAAATGAGCCTACTGCTAACATAGTCATCTATCAGATAGCAGGAGTTATTATCAGTCTGAGTACAGTTATTGCGAGAGCTCTAAGGAGCGCAGCTTGAGGGATTCCGCTGCGCTCGCTCAACCTGTCTACAATGCCCGCTGCGGGCGTCTCTGCCACCTTCAAGGATACTTGTCTTGATGCTCTTGCCTGCTGCAAGGCCCACAACCGGTTCACTTGTTCCCTGAACTTGCTGTTAATCCGCGTATATGACTGATCTGGGGCGGCCAAAAGAGGTCAATGAGGGTGGGGGGATAACGAGGGATGCGGCAATATCCGAGGCGGGAATACCCGACGGTACGGCTGAAAAGGAAGAGTGTGTGGCGTATTCGCTGGCAGATCAGCTTTGCGAGATAGCAAAAAGGCACCCGAAGGTGCCTTTTTCACAATCTGAATCGCTTGCCTATCAGGCAGCGGCTTTCAGCTGTACGGCGGCGGCTTTCTTGTGATCGCCGATCGGCATCACGGTGCGGCCGAACTGCTCGTTGATCACGGTGGCCATGGCCAGGTAGATAGCGCTGGCGCCACAGATGATGCCTTCGAAACCGGCGATGGTGCCGATCAGGGTGCTGCCGGTGAAGTCACGGGCGGCCAGCAGGAAGAACAGCACGGTCAGGGAGGCGAACACGAACTGCTTGGCACGTGGGTAGTTGACAGTACCTACCAGCATGAACAGGGTGAAGACACCCCACAGCAGCAGATACCAGCCCATGTAGGCGTGCGGGGTGGCTTCGGCCAGACCCATGGTCGGCATCACCAGCAGGAACACCAGGCTCAACCAGAAGAAACCGTAGGAGATAAAGGCGGTCACACCGAAGGTGTTGCCACGCTTGTACTCCATGATACCCGCGACGATCTGGGCCATACCGCCGTAGCACAGGCCCATGGCCAGGATCATGGCGCTGATGGGAAAGAAACCTGCGTTATGGATGTTCAGCAGGATAGTGGTCATACCGAAACCCATCAGACCCAGAGGGGCAGGGTTGGCCAATTTTTCGCTCACGTGGCGTTCTCCAAAAATAGAGGTGGGGGGTTAACAAAAGACGCGCGATTTTAAGCAGGGGATAGATCTCCTGCAAGGGGGGAAGATGCAAAAAACGTAAAAAAACTACGTGATTATTTGTGTGGCAGGCTAAATGCTCACCAAATCAGGTTGTTTGGTGAGCAAAAGGTGTCAAAAAAGTTGAAAGGGTGTTTTTTATTACGCAATGATAAAAGGGGCTGATTTACTGATCCAGCGTCAGCACCACTTTCGCCTCCTTGTCCTCCTCCTTGACCTGACTGTCGAGTACAAACAGCCGTTCCGGGGCGATCCCCTGGCTGTCGACCAGAAACTCCTTGGTATTTTGGGCGCGGCGCATGGCGAGATTGCGCAGGGATTTGGCAGTGATGAGTTGTTGCTCCTGCAGCAGGGCGATAGCTTGGGCCCGCAAGGCTGGGCTCTCTTCATCCAGACTGAGGCGGTCGGCCAGATCTTCCAGATCTTCGCCAAAGCGCTCTTCATAGGCTTTCGCTAGCGCCTCCTGCAGGTCAGGATCTTGTTCCAGCAAGTCGAGATCAGCCTGATTGCCGGTGAGCTTGGCCAGCACTCGCTCCAGTTTCTGCCGTTGCAGTATGGGGCGCTCCTCGTTGAAATTGACCTTGCCGCGAATGTTCATGTTGAGCTTTGGCCGATCCTTGAGGGCCTGCGCCAGCTTGGCCAGTTTGTCCAGCTGGGTTTGGGTCAGGTCGGGGTCTCCCGGCAGGAAGGGGAGTTCATCGAGATCTTCGGTGCCATCGGCCAGTGAGGCGAGCAGGGAGAAGGGGGAGGTGATCGCCTTGCTCAGGGTGTTGCCCAGCACGTCCCAGAAGATATTGCCGATGCTGAAGTCAGGTTGATCCAGATCCCCCTTCACCTTGAGGTTCATCTGGATGACCCCGTTGGCATCGCTCAGCAGGGCGATGGCCAGCCCCAGCGGCAGATCCTTGGCCTGCTCGCTCTTGATCTTCTCGCCCAGTTGCAACTTCTTGATGGTGATGTCGTTATCCCCCTCCAGCCGGTTGCCCTCCAGCTTGTAGTGCAGCTTCATGGAGAGCTGGCCCTTGTCGATGGCATAACCGGCATAGGTGCCCGAATAGGGGGTAAAGGTGGTGAGCTCCAGATTGTGGAAGGCCACTGCGATATCGAGGATCGGGTTGGGGACCAGCAGGTTGGTGCCGCCACGAATTGTCACTGGTGCATAGCGATCCACCTTGCCGTTGAAGGCAAGATCAGAACGTTGGCCCGGAATATTGCTGATATGGCGGCTCTGACCGCCCAGCGAGGCGATATCGGCCACGAAATCCTGACTCAGGCTGCGATCGGCAAAGCGCAAGTTGCCCTGCTCGGTGCGCAACTGGTCGATGGTGAAGCGAAAGTCGGGGCCCTTGCTGCCAGCGGTCGTCTTGCTGTCTGCAGCCGCTTGAGCGCCTTTGCCCGATGCAGGTTGCGGCAGCAGCAGTTGTTGCAGGTTAGTGATGCCATCCTCGTTGATCTCGATGCGAGCAAAGGGTTTGCTCAGGGCAATGTCCTTGATCCGCATCTGCTGGCTGATGCCATCATAATCGAGGCCGGTGAGCTGGAGCTTGCTGATCTCGAGTAGTCGCTGGTTGTCAGCTCGATCGACCACTTTGAGCCCGCTGATATCAAGGCCTCCTTGCAGGGTCAGTTTACCCAGCGCCCCTTGCGCCGTGGTGGCGAGATCAAGCCTGGTCTTGCTGCTCAGCTGCCCGTTTTGCAGCTTGATGCGCAGCAGATTAGCCAGATAGGGCTGCGCCAGTGCTAGGGGCAGCCCCTGCTGGCTGATGTCGCCGCGTAAGGCGAAAGGGGTCAGGGTCAGTTGGCCATCAAAGGCGAGGGGGCTGTTCTGGTTGAAGTGGGTGGCCAGGGTCAGTTTGCTCGATTGCTCCCCCTTGCTGCCCAATGGCCCCAGCGCCAGCTTGAGGCCGGAGAGCTGGCGTGCCAGCGGTTTGCCGCTGCTCGATTCGGTAAGGGTGAGATCACCCTTGTCGATGGCGATTTGTTTGATTTGCCACTGCCAAGGTTTGTCTGCGGCGGTCGGTTTGGCAGCTTTGGCGCCTTTGGCATCTTTGACGGGGTTGGCTGGTGCTTGCTCAATGAGCAGATCCGTCAGATCCAGCTCCTGCTGTGCGTTGAGGGTGGCTTTGAGGAGGGGTTGCTGCAGGGTCACCTTGCCGATCTGGAGTGTCTGCTTCTGGCCATCGATCGCCAGTTCGCTGAGGGCCAGCTGGCTGAAGCGGGCAAACTCGTCGCCCTTGTGTTTTTTAAGCTGCCAGTTGTCCAGGGTCAGTTTGCCTTTGGACAATTGCCACAGCACTCCTTGCTTGCTCTCTTTGAGCAGGTATTCCACTTCTGCGTTGGCGTGTCCCTTGGCCAGATCCAGCTTGAGGTAGGGGGCCCAGAGTGGGGCAAAGGGTTTCAGTTCGACCTGCTTGAGGCTCAGCTTGCCCTGACCCATGCCGCTCATCACATCGAGTTTGCCGTGGGCGGCGAGGCTACTTTTGCCGTTGATGGCGGCATTGAGCTGATAGGCGGTCGGGTGATTCGCCTCGGTGCGCAGGTTATCGAGCTTAAGGGTCACTTTCTCCAGATTTAGGGGGGGCAGCCAGCCGGGTTCGTTCTCCTTGCGTTGATCCTGATAGCGCACATGACCGTCAGTGACAGCGATGCTGGCAATGTCGACCAGCAGCGGGGCGCTCGCCGTCGCGGGCTCGGGGGAGGGCGCAGGGGCGAGCACTGTGGCCAGCGCATCGGTCAGATTGAGTCGAACGTCCCCTTTTTTGTCTGCCAGCCGTTGCAGCAGTACCACGGGTTTGGTCAGGGTGACGGCGGAGAGAACAACCCCCTTTTGCTGCCAACTGGCGTGCAGGTTGGGGGTGATCAAGAGCTGCTCAAAACTGACGATTGGCTGCTGCTTGGCATCGAGCAGTGCAGTCGCGCCAAGGGTGAGGGAAGGGTGGAGCAAGCCTACGTCAATCTCCCCCAGCGTCAGCTGCAGGCCGTAATGTTCGGCCAGCCAGCCGGGCAGATAGCGCTGGACAAGTCGGGGTGTCTGCCACAACAGCAGGGTGATCAGGATCAGCAGAAGCAGGAAAGCGTAAGCAAGGTAGCGCAACAGGCGAAGCTTGGGGAACGCGGGCTTGGTGGTGTTCATATGATGCACTCCCATTTGGTTCCCTCTATGGTACAGAAAAGCGGGATAGTAATCATGGGGTTGCGTGCTGTTGTACGCCGTACTTTGTCCAAAGGCGATCCAGTTCACCCTTTTTCTGCAGGGCTGTCAGCCACTGCTCCAACTGGGCAGGGGTAATGGGGGCCGCAGGGTGAAGAATGGTGCGGTGTTGATACTGTTGATCCCATTTTTGCGAGATCAGCAGCTGGTCGGCAGTGTCGGGATGGGCCAGCAGATACTGGTTAAGGTATGAGACGTTGAGAATGGCCACCTCGCCACGCCCTTTGAGCAGGGCTTGCAATGCGCTGATATTGTCTTTAACCAGCGTGATATTCAGTGTGCGTTTGAGGTAGGCGGGATCGGCATTGAACTGACCGACGCCATAGTGATAGCCGGTCACCCCGATGAGGTGATGGCTGGCCGGATCGTCGAAAAAGCGCTGATCCCGACCCGCTTTCTGGAGCGCGACATAGACTTCACCGCCCCCGAGAAAGGGGGCGGTCATCTTGAATTTATCGGCTTGCCAGCCCCAGTTGCTGTCTTCAAACAGCATCAGGGAAAAACGGCCCATATCAAGCGCCTTGTAGCGGTTGGCGGCCGAGGTGGGGACAAACACGAAGCTCACCTCTTGCTGGATGTTGTTGAGCTGGTCGATAAGATCCAGGGTCAGCCCTTCATAGTGTGAATCGGAGATCTTGACCACGAAGGGGGCATAGGGATAACCGCCAACCTTGATCAGGGGACGGCTCCAACCGGACAGGCTGAATAACAACAAAAACCAGCACCAATATTTCATGGGTTCACCAGGGCAATGGCATGTTCCCAGATTCGGTTAATCTGCGCTGCTTTTCAAGCTGTTAAGGGAATTAACACAGCGCTGTTCGGCCGCCTCCAGCTCGGCCATCACCATCTGGATATCGTCCAGTTGCTGGCGCAACGCGCTGCGTTTTTCATCAATAAGCTGGATCATCGAGTTGAGCTGGGTGTTGCTCGATCTGTCAGTGTCATACATCTCGAACAGCTCGCGGATCTCGGCCAGGCTAAACCCCAGCCGCTTGCCGCGCAGGGTTAATTTCAGGCGGGTCTTCTCCTTGTGACTGTAGATGCGGGTTTGCCCCTCCCGCTGCGGGGTGAGCAGCCCCTCATCCTCGTAGTAGCGGATGGTGCGCGGCGTGATATCGAACTCGTGGGCCAGCTCCGAGATGCTGTAGGTGATCTCCTTGCCGGGCTGGGAACGGGACATGGTGATGCCTCCTGTCAGTGGGAAGATGGCTGGCAGAGGCGGGCACGCAGCCGCTCGGCATTGGCGTGCAGGGCCTGACCGACTCGCGAGCCGTTGGGGCGGCCGAGCTGCTCGCTGACCCACTGGCCGGTGGCCGCCAGTTTGTCGAGATCCACCCCCGTCATCATGCCAAGGCCATGCAGCAGGTAGACCACCTCTTCTGTCGCCACATTGCCGGAGGCACCCGGTGCATAGGGGCAGCCGCCAAGGCCCGCCACCGAGCAGTCGATGGTGCGAATACCACGCTCCAGCACGGGCAGCAAATTGGCCAAGCCCTGGCCGTAGGTGTCGTGAAAATGGACCGCGAGCCGACCAGCCGGGATCTCGTGCAGCACCGCATCCAGCATCGGGACTACAGTGCCCGGGGTGCCAACGCCGATGGTGTCCCCCAGCGAAATTTCGTGGCAGCCGAGATCCAGCAGCTGTTCCGCCATGGCGGCGACCCGTTTCGGGCGGGTCGGGCCATCGAACGGGCAGGCGATGACGGTGGAGAGGTAACCGCGCACCTTGATGCCGAGGCGGCGCGCCTCCTGCACTAGCGGAGCGAAGCGCACCAGGGATTCTTCGACGCTGATGCCGATATTGGCGCGGGTAAAGCCGTCAGAGCAGGCGGTGAAGAGACCAATCTCGTCGGCGCGGGCGGCAATGGCGGCCTGCAAGCCTTGCAGGTTGGGCACCAGCGCGCCGTAACGGGTCGGCCCCTTGCGCGGCAATGCCTGAAAAAGTGCGGCGGAGTCCGCCATCTGCGGCACCTTTTTGGCAGAGACAAAGGCGCCGACCTCGATGCGCTGTAGGCCGCTGTCGGCCAGTCGCTGGATCAGCTCCAGCCGCTGGATCAGTGCCAGCGGGCTGGCTTCATTTTGCAGGCCATCGCGCGGCCCCATCTCCACCAGACTGACCTTGTCATCCTGCATTGCTGATCCTCTCGTCATGGGTTACTCGCTTGTTGGTTGATGGCGTTATGCTCCGGGGCGGCATCTGTATCGGCATCGGCAAAGCGCACCAGCACGGCCCCCTGGCTTACCTGCTCACCCTGCTTGCACTGCAGGGCCTCGATAACCCCGTCCCGCTCTGCGCGTAACTGGTGCTCCATCTTCATCGCTTCCAGCACCAGCAGGGGTTGCCCCTTGCTGACCGCTTGTCCCTGCTCGACCAGTACGGCCACCACGATGCCGTGCATCGGGGCGATAGCGCCCTGCGCCTTGTCATTTGCCTGATCATGGTGGTGACTGTGCTGTTGATCATCGGCTGCGCAACGGATGCGCTGGCCCCCCAGGGTCATGATGAAGGTTGCATCTGTGCCTGCGACCGTTTGGACGGAGATCTGCTGCCAGCAGCCCCCCTGTTGCAGGCGGATATGGTCATCGCCTCTCTGGTAGCAACAGGTCTCCCCTTGCCATACAAACTGACCGTCACGATCGTGAAGGGTCAATACCCGGCGCTCATCACTGATGCGCACCGCCGCCGTCCAGCAGCGATCCGGTCCCAGCCGAAATCCGCAAGCTTGCTGCCAGGGGGAGTGGCCCGCAGGGCGGCTCGCCAGCCAGAGAGTGGCCAGCGGCCAGGCGAGCTCAGGAATGGGCTGCGCTGTGGTGGGGATGGGCCACTGGGTATGGTGGCGCATGGCCAGGACGTCAGGCTCTTCACACAGGCGCAGCAGCAGCGGGCCGTTGTGCACCAGCGGGCCGAGATCCAGCGCCGCCAGCGCATCGGCCAGTTTGGCGAACGCCTCGGCGCGACTCTGGCCGTGGGCGATCAGCTTGGCGAGCATGGGATCGTAATAGGGGCTTACCTCATCGCCAGCGGTAACGCCGGTGTCGATGCGCACGCCAACGGGCCAGTGGAGCCAGTGGATAGGCCCGCTGGCGGGCAGAAAACCGGCCGCCACATCCTCGGCGTAGAGGCGCGCTTCCACCGCATGGCCGCGCAGCACCACTTCCTCCTGAGTGAGTGGCAGCGGCTTGCCCTCGGCTATGGCCAGCTGCCAGGCCACCAGATCCTGCCCGGTCACTGCTTCGGTGACCGGATGCTCCACTTGCAGCCGGGTGTTCATCTCCATAAAGAAGAACTCATCCTTGCAGAGTAGGAACTCGATGGTGCCAGCCCCCTGATAGTGGATGGCCTTGGCTGCGGCCACGGCTGCCTCCCCCATGGCGCGGCGCAGAGCCGGAGGGATGTCGGGGGCGGGCGCCTCTTCGATCACCTTCTGATGGCGTCGTTGCAAGGAGCAGTCCCTGTCCCCCAGATAGATGGCGTTGCCGAGGCTATCGGCAAAGACCTGCACCTCAACATGGCGAGCCTGGGGCAGATAGCGCTCCAGCAGCACCAGATCGTCGCCAAAGGCGGCCTTGGCTTCCCGTTTGACTGCCGCCAGCGACTCGTCAAAGTCGGCCAGCTGATCGACCCGGCGCATCCCCTTGCCACCGCCGCCACTGGCGGCCTTGATAAGTAGCGGGAAGCCAATCTGGCTCGCCTGATCGCGCAAAAAGTCCGGTCTCTGATCCGTGCCGTGATAGCCGGGCAGCACAGGTACGCCGGCGGCCTGCATCAGCGCCTTGGCACCCGATTTGTCACCCATGGCGAGAATGGCGGCGCCGCTTGGACCGATAAAGCGCACGCCGCGTTGTTCGCAGGCGGTGGCAAAGTCGCTGTTTTCAGACAGAAAACCGTAGCCAGGGTGGATGGCATCGGTGCGGGCCTCTTTGGCAATCTTCAGCACTTTGCCGGTGTCGAGATAGCTCTCTCTGGCCGGTGCGGGCCCCAAATGCCAGGCCTCATCGGCCAGACGGGTGTGCATGGCATGGGCGTCGGCATCGGAGTAGAGGGCTATGGTGTGGATGCCGAGGCGTTTCGCCGTCTTGATGATGCGCACGGCGATTTCGCCGCGATTAGCGATCAACAGACGTTTAATCGGAGTGTGATGGGTCATGTCTCATCCTTGAAGCGGGGACGCCAGGCGGGAGGGCGTTTGTCGAAGAAGGCCTGCATCCCCTCCTGGGCTTCGAGCCCCACTCGTACTCGGGCGATGGTCTCGACGGTTTTCTCTTCGTGCAGGCGGGAAGGATGGGCCTCTATGGCCGCCAGCAGTCGTTTGGTCTCTTTCATCGCTTCCGGCCCGTTGCGGCACAGACGCAGGGCTTGCGCCCGCCCTTCCGCCAGCAGTTGCTCCGGCTTGCAGAGCTGGTGCGCCACATTGAGGCGGCAGGCAGTGATGGCATCGAACGGCTCGGCGCTGAGCATGTAGCGGCGCGCCTGACGCATCCCCATGGTGCGCACTACGTAGGGGCTGATCACCGCAGGCACCAGGCCAAGGCTCACCTCGGAGAGGCAGAAGCGGGCATCATCGCTGGCCAGCACCAGATCGCAGGCGCAGATCAAGCCCAGAGCACCGCCGTAGGCAGCCCCTTGCACCAGCGCCACCGTGGGGAAGGGGAGCTCATCGAGGGTCTGCATCAGCCGCGCCAGTACCCGGGCGTCTTCGCGATTGTGATCGAAATCGGCATGGGCCAGATTGCGCATCCAGTTGAGATCGGCGCCCGCGCAAAAGTGTTTGCCCTCGGCCCGCAGCAGCAAAGCATGGGGACGTTCGGCGAGATCATGACCATGGAGATGGGCCAGATCGTCGAGGCAGTCGAGCAGCCCCAGCATCAGGTCGGCATCAAAGGCGTTGTGGCGGGCCGGACGCGAAAGCACCAGCTCGGCCAGCGGGCCGTGCCGTTCCAGCCGAAACGGGTTCTGGGCTGAAGAGCTGAGTGCAGGGGAAGTGAGTGGATCGGACATGTGCTTGCTCCTTACATCCGGAAGATGCCGTACTGCTCGGGTTCAATGCGGGCACCCTGACAGGCCGCCAGTGCCAGCGCCAGTACGGTGCGGCTCTGGGCCGGGTCGATGACGCCGTCATCCCAGAGGCGGGAGCTGGCGTAGTAGGGGTGACCCTGGTGCTCATACTGTTCTATCACCGGGGCGCGGATGGCGGCTGCTTCCTGCTCGCTCAGGCTCTTGCCCTCGGTCGCCAGTTTGTCCCGGCGCACCTGCACCAGCACTCCGGCAGCTTGCTCGCCCCCCATGACAGAGATGCGGCTGTTGGGCCAGCTAAAGAGAAAGTCGGGTTCATAGGCGCGGCCGCACATGCCGTAGTTGCCGGCGCCGAAGCTGCCGCCGACGATCAGGGTGATCTTGGGCACCCGGCTGCAGGCCACGGTGGTGACCAGCTTGGCGCCGTGCTTGGCGATCCCCTCCTTTTCTGCGCTACTCCCCACCATAAAACCTGTGATGTTCTGCAAAAAGAGCAGCGGGATGGCGCGCCGGTTACAGAGCTGGATAAAGTGGGCCCCCTTCTGGGCGCTGTCGCTGTGCAGCACGCCGTTGTTGGCGAGGATCCCCACCTCCATGCCGCAAATACGGGCAAAGCCGGTCACCAGGGTGGTGCCGAACAGCGCCTTGAATTCGTCAAAGTCCGAGCCATCCACCAGTCGGGCGATCAGCTCCCGCGCATCGTAAGGGCGTTTGAGACTGGTGCCCACCAGACCGTAGATCTCCTCTATCGGGTAACAGGGAGTTGAGTAGGCGGGTTCATCGTAGGTTGCGCTGCGCGATGTCAAGCCCGAGGCCGAAGTATGGTCATTGCCCAGATGGGTGAGCAGGGTGCGGGCGATGGCCAGCGCATGGGCATCGTCACGGGCCATATGATCCGCCACTCCGGAGTGGGTGCAGTGCACTTCGGCGCCGCCCAGGGCTTCTGCGCTGATCTCCTCACCGGTGGCGGCTTTGACCAGCGGCGGGCCCGCCAGAAAGATGGTGGCTTGCTCCCTGACCATGATCGACTCGTCCGCCATGGCGGGGACGTAGGCACCCCCGGCGGTACAGAGCCCCATTACCACCGCCAGCTGGGGGATGTTTTGGGCCGACATGCGGGCCTGGTTGTAGAAGATGCGGCCAAAGTGATCCCGGTCGGGGAACACCTCATCCTGCATCGGCAAGAAGGCGCCGCCTGAATCCACCAGATAGAGGCAGGGGAGGCGCAGCCGCTCTGCGATGGCCTGGGCGCGCAGGTGCTTTTTCACTGTGAGCGGGTAGTAAGTACCGCCCTTTACGGTTGCGTCGTTCACCACCAGCATGCAGAGCCTGCCAGAGACCCGGCCGATGCCGGTGATGATGCCAGCGGCGGGCACCGGCTCGTCATAGACCTGCCAGCCAGCCAGCGCCGACAGCTCGAGAAACGGGGAGCCCGGGTCCAGCAGCTGGTTGATGCGCTCGCGGGGCAGCAGCTTGCCACGGGCCTGATGGCGGGCGTTGTTGGCCGCGCCGCCTCCTTGCGCGATCTCGGCAATGCGGGCGTGGAGATCGTCGACCAGCCCCTGCATGGCGGCCCGATTGGCCGCATATTCCGGACTCGCCGTGTCGAGGCGGGAGTGGATCCTGCTCATGCGTTCTCTCCCATCAGCTCGCGACCAATCAGCCAGCGGCGGATCTCCGAGGTGCCGGCGCCGATCTCGTAGAGTTTGGCGTCCCGCAGCAGGCGGCCGGTGGGGTATTCGTTGATGTAGCCGTTGCCCCCCAGCAGCTGGATGGCATCGAGCGCCATCTGGGTGGCATTTTCGGCGGCAAACAGGATGGCGGCGGCGCAATCTTTACGGCTGGTGCGGCCCTGATCGCAGGCACTCGCCACCGAGTAGACCAGTGCCCGGCTGCTGGCGAGGCGGGTGTACATGTCGGCGAGCTTGCCCTGCACCAACTGGAACTCGCCGATGGCCTGGCCGAACTGCTTGCGCTCGCGCACATAGGGCAGCACCACGTCCATGCAGGCCTGCATGATGCCAAGGGGGCCCGCAGCCAGTACCACTCGCTCGTAGTCGAGGCCGCTCATAAGCACCTTGACCCCGCCGTGCAGCGGGCCCAGCAGGTTCTCCTGCGGCACCCGGCAGTTGTCAAACACCAGCTCGCAGGTGCTGGAGCCGCGCATCCCCAGCTTGTCGAGCTTCTGGGCGGTAGTGAAACCGGGAGTGCCCGCCTCGACGATAAAGGCTGAAATCCCTTTGGGCCCCGCGGCGGCATCGGTCTTGGCATAGATGACGAAGGTGTCGGCATCCGGGCCGTTGGTGATCCACATCTTGTTGCCGTTCAGCACGAAGTGATCCCCCTCGCGCACGGCGGTGAGTCGCATGCTCACCACGTCGGATCCCGCGCCCGGCTCGCTCATGGCCAGCGCCCCCACATGCTCGCCGCTCACCAGTGGCGGCAGATAGCGGGCTTTCTGTTCCGGCGTGCCGTGGCGGTGGATCTGGTTGATGCATAGATTGGAGTGGGCGCCGTAGGAGAGACCGACCGAGGCGCTGGCACGGCTCACCTGCTCCATCACCAGCACGTGGGCCAGATAGCCGAGATTCACCCCGTCATACTCCTCCGCCACCGTGATGCCGTGCAGCCCCAGCTCACCCATCCGGGGCCAGAGATCACGGGGGAAGGCATTGCTCTGATCGATCTCGCTGGCGCGCGGGGCGATCACTTTCTGGCAGAAGGCCGCAACCTGTTCGGTCAGGGCATTCAGGGTCTCATCCATCTGCATCCATGCTCTCCTTGCGGATATGACAGTCGGGTAGGAAGGTTGGTTCGACCGGCTGACTCGACTTCAAGGCTGGCAGTGGTCGGTCCATTTTGTACTTCACTTCTGCCACAAGTTTACGTTAGCGTAAACGTAAATCAATTGTTAATCTGTTGTGTGTTGATAAAGCGGTGGTAGTGAGGGCGTCATCAGCTACCACGACAACAGCGCCATAGTGGCAGATCCGACTGACGCAGCGTGTGGGCGCCGCGTCATAAAGCGCTAACGCAGGAAAATAAGCGCGGGGCAACAAGGGAGCGAACGACGAGATGGATTTTACCCTGACAGATGATCAACAGGCGTATGTGGAGGCGGCCGCCGCCTTTGCCGATGAGGCGCTCAAACCCCATGCCGCGCGCTGGGACAAGGAGCATGAGTTTCCGATCCCGACCATCAAGCAGGCGGCCGAGCTCGGTTTTTGCGGTCTCTATACCCCGGAGCAGTTTGGCGGATTGGGGCTGCCTCGTCTCGATGCGAGCCTCATCTTCGAGCGCCTCGCCATGGGCTGTACCTCGACCACGGCTTATCTGACCATTCACAACATGGTGAGCTGGATGCTGGGCAGCTGGCTGCCCACCGAGGTTGCCAAGGAGTGGGTACCCAAACTGGCCAGCGGCGAGCTGTTGGGATCATATTGCCTTACCGAGCCGGGTGCGGGCTCCGATGCCGCAGCCCTCAAGACCCGGGCGGTGCGCGAGGGCGACAGCTACCTCATCGAGGGGACCAAGGTCTTTATCTCGGGGGCGGGCAGCAGCGATGTGCTGGTGGTGATGGCGCGCACTGGTGGTGAGGGGGCGAGTGGTATCTCCGCCTTTATGGTGCCGGCCGAGAGCGTGGGCATCGCCTATGGCAAGCCCGAAGAGAAGCTGGGCTGGAACAGCCAGCCGACCCGGGAAGTGGCGTTCAACGGGGTGCGTATTCCCGCCAGCTACCGACTGGGTGAGGAGGGGGAAGGGTTCAAATTTGCCATGCAGGCCCTCGATGGGGGGCGCATCAATATCGCCACCTGTTCGGTGGGCACCGCCCAGCAGGCGCTGGATGATGCGCTGGCCTATGTGCAGCAGCGTCAGCAATTTGGTCGCCCGATCAGCGAGTTCCAGAGCGTGCAGTTTCGCCTGGCCGATATGGCGACCGAGCTGGCTGCCGCCCGCCTGCTGGTACGTCAGGCCGCCGACAAGCTGGATCGCGGGGCACCCGACAAGAGTGCCTGGTGCGCTATGGCCAAGCGTTTTGCCACCGATGTGGGTTATCGAGTCTGCGATGAGGCTCTGCAACTCTTTGGCGGCTATGGTTATACCCGCGAGTATCCGCTCGAGCGCTATCTGCGCGATACCCGGGTACACCGCATTCTGGAGGGCACCAACGAGGTGATGCGACTCATCATCGCTCGCCGCCTGCTGGCCGATCCCGGCTTATCGCTGGGCTAACCGGCGGTCGCACCTAGGGTGTGTCGCCAGCCACCCGATTTGCGCCATGCCATGCCGGTTTCGGCTTTATGAGCCAGCCACAGGTTGGCGTCATTCAAGCCTGTCATCATGGCGGCAGCTTCATCGACAAGGACAATGTTATGACAAGGATCAGACTCGAATATCATGGCCACGTGGCCTATATCACCCTCGACCATCCGCCAGCCAACACCTGGACCCTCGCCAGCCTGCAAGCCTTTTTGCAGATGATGGTGGAGCTCGACAGCCGCCCCGACGTGGTGGCGCTGGTGATCCGCGGCGCGGGCGACAAATTCTTCTGCGCCGGTGCCGACCTCAATATGTTTGTCGAGGGGGATGTCGAGCTGGCTCGCCAGGTCGTCGACGCCTTTGGCAAGGCCTTCGAGGCGTTGGCCCGTTTTCACGGGGTCAGTATCGCCGCCATCAATGGCTATGCCATGGGGGGCGGGCTGGAAGTGGCGCTGGCCTGTGATATCCGCATCGCCGAGCAGCAGGCGCTGCTGGGACTGCCGGAGGCATCTGTGGGCTTGCTCCCCTGTGCAGGAGGTACCCAGCGCCTGACCGAACTGGTGGGGCCTGGCTGGGCCAAACGGATGATCCTCTGCGGCGAGAAAGTGAGTGCCTCGCTGGCCTATGAGATGGGGCTGGTGGAGGAGGTGGTAAAAACCGGTCAGGCGTGGGAGGCGGCGCACCAGATGGCGCAGTTGGTGGCTCGCCAGAGCCCGAGCGCCCTGCGCGCCTGTAAAACCCTGATCAATCAGGGCCGCAGCGGCCCGCGTGATACCGCCTTGCCCCTTGAGCGGGCGCTGTTCCTCGATCTCTTTACCGATGCCAACCAGCGTGAAGGGGTGGCCGCCTTCCTGGAGAAACGCTCACCGCGCTGGCAATATGGCCCAACAGAATAAATCCATACGGAGCCGTTTATGAGTGAGCCGGTCAAGGTTAGCTGTTATCCCACCGAAGATGGCCATCAGATCGGGGTGTTGACCCTCGACAGCCCTGCGTCTCTCAACGCATTGAGCCTGCCGATGATCCAGATCCTGCAACAGACGCTGACCCGTTGGGAACAGGATCCCGCCATCGTCTGTGTGCTGCTGCAGGGGGCGGGTGAGAAGGCGTTTTGTGCTGGTGGTGATATCCGCTCCTTCTATTACCGCAAGCAGGAGGCGAGCGAGGCGGAACTGTTTGGCTATGCCCGCGACTTTTTCGAGCAGGAGTACCGGCTCGACCACCACATCCACAGTTATCGCAAGCCCCTGATCTGCGTGGCGGACGGTATCTGCATGGGGGGCGGCATTGGCCTGTTTGCCGGAGCCGATTTTCGGGTTGTCACTGAAAGAAGCCTGTTCGCCATGCCGGAGGTGACCATCGGCCTCTACCCCGATGTGGGGGCGAGCTGGTTTTTAAGCCGTATGCCGGGGCGACTCGGGCTCTGGCTCGGTCTGACCGGTGCCCGTTTCAATGGCGCCGATGCCCTTGGGGTCGGGTTGGCGGATCATGCCATCGCCAGTGGTGAGCGCAGTACGCTGTTGTCACACCTCGCCGTGCTCGACTGGGCTGGCAGTGGTGATCCCCGTGAGCAGATCGATCTGCTGCTGAGGGGTTTGCACCGTGAGGTGGCGGCCCGCTTGCCTGCGTCTGTGCTGCTGCCCCATCAACAGAGGATCGATGCCCTGCTGGCGGGGCGCACGCTGCAAGGGGTATTGGCGCGGCTGTTCGAGGCCCAGTTCGAGGAACATGAAGCTGTGCTCCAGCAGGCGCAAGAGATCTGCCGCACCGGCAGCCCCATCAGCCGCGCCATTTTGTGGCGCCAGTATTGGCAGGCTCGTCGCCACTCCCTGGCCGAAGTATTTGCCGATGAGCTAACCCTCTCGGTCAACTGCGTGCTCAAGGGGGATTTTGTGGAAGGGGTACGGGCACTGCTGATCGACAAGGATAAAGATCCCCGCTGGCAGCAGTTGCCTCCGGAAGGGGAGTGGCTGGATGAGTTTTATCGCTGGCCGCAGGGGAGTAATCCGTTGGCCTATAAGGGATAGAACCGGCGCACGCCGCCATCAGCAACGCAAGGAGCAAGCGGGATGACAAGGATAGGATTTATCGGGCTCGGCAACATGGGTGGCCCCATGGCGGCCAATCTGGCCAGGGCTGGGCATACGGTGCAGGTGTTTGATCTGGTTGCGCAAAGTGTCGAGCGAGCCATCGCGGCTGGTTGCATCGCTGCGGGGGATGCCCGCGAAGCGGTGACTGGCAGTGATGTCGTCATCAGCATGCTGCCTGCCGGGGAGCATGTGCGCACCCTCTGGTTGGGCGAGAGCGATGGTGAGCGGGGCGGGCAGGATCTGCTGGCTGCCCTGCCGGTTGGCGCACTGGTGATCGACTGCTCCACCATCGATGTCGACTCTGCCCGTCAGGTCGGGGAGGCGGCCCGCGCGCGCGGCTTGCGCTTTATCGATGCCCCCGTGTCGGGCGGTGTCGCCGGTGCGGCAGCCGGGACGCTCACCTTTATCGTCGGCGGCGACGCGGCGGATTTCGAGGCGGCGAAACCTCTGCTCGCCTGCATGGGGCAGAACCTGTTTCACGCCGGGGCGCTGGGAGCCGGGCAGATCGCCAAGATGTGTAACAACATGCTGCTCGCGATCCACATGGCGGGTACCGCCGAGGCGCTGGCGCTCGGGGTGAAGGAGGGGCTGGATCCCGCCGTGCTTTCCACCATCATGGGCAAGAGCTCCGGCAACAACTGGAGTCTGGAGCGCTATAACCCCTGGCCCGGGGTGATGGAGAATGTCCCTGCCGCCCGCAACTATCAGGGAGGGTTTATGACCCGCCTGATGGTGAAAGATCTGGGGCTGGCCATGGCGCTGGCCGAGCATGGCCACAGCGCGGTGCCCATGGGGGCGCTGGCGCGCAACCTGTTCAACCTGCATGCCGCTCAGGGGCAGGGGAGTCGGGATTTCTCCAGCATCGTCGAACTCTATCTGGATAAACAGGATCCCGCCTGACGGGCCACTTCTCTTCAAGGCATCTCCCTTCGACCAGCTACAAGGAGCATTGATGGATATCAAAGATAAGGTCATCGTTATTACCGGCGCCGGACGTGGCTTGGGACGGGCCATTGCGTTGGCCTTGGTCGCGCAGGGGGCGACGCTGGCGCTGCTCGACATCCATCGCGCCGATCTGGAGGCGACCGCCGCCATGGTGCGCAGTCAGAATGATCAGTGCGATCAAGGTGGCCAGTGCGAGCTGTTTGTCTGCAATGTGGCGAGCGAAGTCGAGGTTGAGTCGGTTTTTGCCGCCATCAAGGGGCGCTTTGGCGTGCTGCACGGCCTCATCAACTGCGCTGGCATTCTGCTCGATGGCATGCTGATCAAGGTGAAAGAGGGTGAGTTGGTGGAGAAGATGACGCTGGCCCAGTGGCAGAGCGTGATTGACGTCAACCTCACCGGAACTTTCCTCTGCGGTCGCGAAGGGGCGGCGCTTATGGCGCAAGGGGGGCAGGGGGGCGTTATCATCAACATCTCCTCCATCGCCCGCGCCGGCAATATCGGTCAGAGCAACTATGCCGCCAGCAAGGCGGGGGTTGCCTCGCTGGTGGTGACCTGGGCGCGGGAGCTGGCCCGCCACGGTATTCGGGTGATGGGGATCGCCCCCGGGGTATTTGCCACCGACATGACGGCGGTGATGAAGCCGGAGGCGATGGCGCGGATGCAGCAGGCCATTCCTGTCGGCACCCTTGGCGAGGCGCAACAGCTGGCCGAGACGGTGAGCTTTATTCTCGCCAACGACTATCTGTCGGGACGGATGATAGAACTGGATGGCGGTTTGCGTTTATAGAGATTTACACCATGGGCCCCGGTGTTTCCACCGGGGCTTTTTTATGCAGATTATTTATACAGCAAGGGGCTGAATGGGGATGCATGGGGACCATGCGAGTCAGGTCACGTTGGCAGAAAAATGAGAAATATCAACGGGTCTTGGTTAATTTGAGCCAGCTCACAGGCCATATGGGTCAGTGCTGTAAAATTGCGCGCGGTCAAGGCGGTGCATGATTGACGGGACGAGGGATTGCGGTCGGAATAGTCATGCAATATAGTTGCCGCCTTTTTCACGGGGTCAGGATTTCTAGCCCCTCCCATATTGCGCGCAGTATGAATACGGACGCTCTGCCGCCGCCTAAATAAACAGGATTGAGATGGACAAGAAACTAGGGCTGGGCGCCCTCATTTCGCTGGTGATCGGCTCTATGGTCGGCGCCGGGGTCTTCAGTCTGCCACAAAACATTGCTGCTCATGCCAGTGCCGGGGCGGTCGCCCTGGGTTGGGCCATCACCGGTCTTGGCATGATCTGTCTCGCGCTGGTTTATCAGAACCTCTCCATGCGCCGCCCTGATCTCGATGGCGGTATCTTCAGCTATGCCAAAGCCGGTTTCGGCGATTTTATCGGCTTCAACGCAGCCTGGGGTTACTGGCTTTGCCAACTGCTGGCCAACGTCTCCTACGCCATCGTGGTGTTCAGTGCGCTGAGCTACTTCTTTGATACACCGGATAACGTCATCTTTGGTGATGGCAATACCCCGGTCGCCATTACCCTTGCCTCGATCCTGATCTGGTCGGTGCATGCCTTGGTGCTGCGCGGGATCCAGGTTGCGGCGCTGGTGAATATTGTCACCACCATCGCCAAGATGGTGCCGCTCATCGTCTTTTGTGTCGCTGTGCTGCTGGCGTTCAATATGGACACCTTCACCCTAGATATCTGGGGCCAGAACAACATGGAGCTGGGCTCGGTGATGGATCAGGTCAAGTCCACCATGAAGGTGACACTCTGGGTCTTTATCGGGATTGAGGGGGCCGTGGTAGTTTCGGCCCGTGCCCGTCATCGCAAGGATGTAGGCCGTGCCACCGTGTTGGCGCTGCTTGGTGCGCTGGCGCTCTACGTGATGGTCACCCTGTTCTCGCTGGGTGTCATGAGTCAGCCCCAGCTGGCCGCCCTCAAAAACCCCTCTACCGCCATGATCCTCGAGGCAGTGGTTGGCCCATGGGGTGCATGGCTTATCAACATCGGTCTGGTTATCTCGGTGATGGGCGCCTTGCTGAGCTGGACCGTGCTGGCCGCTGAAGTACCTTACATTGCGGGCAAGACCGGCGTGTTCCCGGGCTGGTTTGCCAAGGAGAACAAGAACGGCTCACCTCAGGTGTCGCTCTGGTGCTCGACCTGTCTGGTGCAAGTGTTCCTCATCATCATCTACTTCCAGAGCAGTACCTATCTGGCGCTGGTCAATATCGCCACCTCGGCGGCGCTGGTGCCGTATGTCTTCTCTGGCGCTTATGGCCTGAAGCTGGCACTGAAAGGGGAGACCTATGAGGGTCAGCCTCATCAGCGCAAACGGGATCTCATGCTGGCGCTGGTGGCGACCGTTTACGGCTGCTGGCTGGTTTATGCTGCTGGTGTCGAGTATCTGCTGCTGGTGGCGTTGCTTTATAGCCCAGGTATCTTCATCTACTGGAAGGCGCGTCAGCACCATGGTCTGCGCGGCCTTAACCGGCTAGAGCAGGGGATGACGGCGGCCCTGCTCGGTTGCGCCGTGCTGGCCTTCTACAAGGTGATGGACGGTACCATTCCCTTGAACTGACAGGCACCCAAAGAGATGGCCCAAGGGCCATCTCTTTTTTCATGCTGATCTTATTTTGTAGCCGGGCCGTTTTGGCCATTTTTCGTTTATGACAGGAATTTTTATGCTGTTTATGGGATACCTCCTGCTGGGGGCTTTTGCGGGAATGCTGGCAGGGCTGTTTGGCATTGGCGGCGGGCTGATCATAGTGCCAGTGCTGGTCATGACGTTTCGCGCCCAGGGGGTAGACCCTGACATCATCACCCATCTCGCCCTTGGTACCTCGCTACCGACCATGATCTTCACCGGTTTCAGCTCGCTGCGGGCCCATCGGGAGGCCGGCGCCGTCGACTGGGTGATGATCCGCCGACTCGGGGCTGGCATGTTGATAGGGGGCTGGCTGGGTGGCATGACCGCCAATCTGCTCAGTGTCAGCACCCTCAATATCATCATCGGCTGTTTTGCCTGGAGCATGGCACTGCAGATGGGGCTTAACCTCAAGCCCAAAGCGGAGCGCCATATGCCAGGGCCGCTGGGCACAGGTATTGCTGGCACACTTATCGGCTGGATGTCGGCACTGTTTGGCATCGGTGGCGGCTCACTGACCGTGCCGTACCTCACCTGGAACAGTGTGCCGATGCGCAATGCGGTGGCCGCGTCCGCTGCGTGCAGCATGCCCATCGCGCTGGCGGGTAGTCTCAGCTACCTCTATGCCGGTTGGGGTCATGCCGACCTGCCCGAGTGGAGTGTTGGCTACATCTATCTGCCCGCCCTGCTGGGGATTGTGCTGACCAGTACCCAGTTCGCCCGCATTGGCGCCAAACTGGCACACCGCCTGTCACCCAAGCGACTCAAGCAGGCATTTGCCCTGTTGATGCTGCTGGTGGGGGCCAAGTTCATGCTGTATAGCTGATTCATTCGGCAGATTGTTGAAAAATAAGGCAATCGAACAATTGGAAGGTAGAAAGCCGTTGCATTGAGAGCCCAGTTTGCCTATTCTCCTCGCCGGTGGTCCTATTGGTCCTCTCGCATTGATAACCCGTCGACCTGGTCAGGACCGGAAGGTAGCAGCCAAGGTGGGGGACTCGAGTGCCGGGATGTGGCTGGTAGGGCCACCACTTGTTTCTGAAATTCAATAAGTTACCTTTCTAAAGCCCTTGGTCATCCACTTTGTGTGGACGACGAGGAGCTCATCGATGAATCTCTGGCTCAGTCCCCACGGCATCTGGTATTACCGGAAAGTCACCACGCTCCCCTGTGGTCGTCGTAAAGAGATCAAAAAATCCCTGCATACCCGAGACAAGCTGATGGCCCGTGCAGCTGTTGCGAAACTGCTTGCCTGTGTGCGTTCCAGAGCTCAGCCAGTCGTACAATCCATAAGCGAGCCAGAGAGCCCGCAACCTCAGCTGTTCATCAAGCCTGCTGTTCCGGCGGCCAAACCGCTTGCTCCGCTGTTGTCGGTCTTGAGTGACCGCTATCTGAAAGAGAAGGCCCTCTCCTGGGCACCGAAAGAGCTCAGCAACCAGAAGAACTACATTGGCTCCTTTATCGAGGCACTCGGCGACAAGCCAGCGGCAGGCTATAGCAAGGCTGATGTGGTGAAGTTCAAGGAGGACCTGCTGAACTCCGGCAAGAGTCCGACCACCATCAACAAGTATCTCCAGAAGCTCTCCCTGCTGTTTAACTGGCTGGCTAACCATCAGGAGGGGGTCGTCAATCACTTCGCCGGATTGAAGCTACAGCGAGCCAAGGAGGTGAACTCACGAAGTGGGTACACAGCGGAAGAACGTCGCAAGTTTATCGGGTGGGCTAAGCAGCAAGAGCCCCACCGTAGGTGGATTGCTCTGCTAGGTCTGTTCGCCGGAGCTCGTGCCAACGAGATCTGCCAGCTTTATGCCGATGATGTGCAGCAAGTGGATGGCATATGGTGTCTGAACATTCGCAGCGGACGGCCAGATCAGAAGCTCAAGACGGCCAATAGTGCACGTCTCGTCCCCCTTCACCGGCATCTGCTCCAGAGCGGTTTGATTGAGTTTGTGAAGGGGAGGGCAGGGGGACGCCTCTTCCCTGAACTGCCCCATCGGCAGGATGGATACAGCCACCTGTGGGGGCAGTGGTTTAGCCGCAATCGCCCCGTTGACAAGGACTTCCATAGCTTGCGTCATACCGTGGGGACAGCTCTAAAAGATTACGGAGTGCCATTGCAGTATGCAGCGGCGATCTTGGGTCATACCAACGGGGCGATCAGCTATGACCGATATGGTGGGGATGTCTCGCTGGAGAAGCTCAATGAGGTGATAGAGGCCGCCCTCTCATCCTTTGCTGATGCCGGTTAAAGGGAGGGATGGGCCTGCCGATCTGCTGAAATTTTGGCATTTTCAAGAACTTTTTCTACGAGATTTCATACAGAAAAAGTTCTATAAATAGCTGAAATTTCGGCAGATTGACTACTTGGTTTGGGCCCTTTGCCTTTGTTGGCGGGCAACATGGGAAAATCAAAAGCGGCAGATGTGATTTGGTTTTGTGGTCTTGCATGTCAGCACAAGGGAGAGTGGATTCATTCGTCTTCAATGTGCCCGAGACTATGTCTTTGCATCACATTTCTTCTAACCCAAAGTAGATACTCGACATATCTCCTTGATAGCTTAGTTACCTCGACATGTTTTTAGCCTTGGACTGCCTGCCAGCTTATCGAGTCGGGATTAACTAATCATATTGAGCATCATGGAGAGTCGTATGCGTTATGTTGCGTTTGCTGTTGGATTAGCACTTTTTGGTTCGGTTGCGCATGCAGCCATCCAGTACACAGGCGATAAGGTCCAAGGCGTGCCAGTGATCTCGGCCCTGGATGTAGCAGATCTTGCTACAGGTCAGCACCGCTTTATGTTTGAGGGCGTCGAGACCGGAACCGGTCAGCGTTGGTATGTGCCGATCATGGTGGCCAAAGGTGCTGCTGATGGTAAAAAAGTATTGCTGCAGGCAGGCGTACATGGTGACGAGCTCAATGGTGTCCGGATCGTACAAAAGGCGATGGCACAACTTGATCCGGCCAAGATGAAAGGGAGTGTTATTGGTGTTATTGGCCCCAATCGTTCCGGGCTGGAGCGTGTGTCACGTACCTGGGCGATCTCGACCGATGGTGGCGATGTGATCGATTACAACCGGATTCATCCAGGTAAAGAGACAGGTAATGCTCCCGAGCGTCAGGCGTGGTTGATGTGGAACAAGATCTACAAAGGGAATGTCGATTTGGCCATCGACTACCACACCCAGTCTACCGGAACGGCGTACCCACTCTTTATCTATGCCGACTATCGCAATGCGGATGTAAAGACCATTGCGGAACTGTTCCCTGCCGACCAAATTAAAAAGGATCCTGGCGAAGCTGGGTCGATGGAAACTACGTTTGTTGAGAATGGCATTCCGGCTATAACCGCAGAAGTAGGCGAGCCACGGGTGTATCAACAGGATATGATTGATCGAGGCTTACAGGGGGCCTTAAACGTATTGAGTCACTACAAGGTGATAGACGGAAAGCTTGGGGCCACCGCCGAGAGCCACAAGACATACATAGGTAATGAAATGAGCTCGATTCGGGCAACGACTGGTGGCTTTGCAGAAGTTCTCGTCAAGTTGGGGGACGATGTGAAGAAGGGCCAGAAGGTTGCTTTGCAGCGTAATGCTTTTGGTGATGTAGTGGCCGAATATACTGCGAATATGGACGGTAAAGTGCTTGCAGTCGGCACTGATGCTGTACGTGAGCCTCGGGCGTTACTGGTTCGGATTCTGGGGCAAAATCCTGCGGACACTTGCAAAAATGGTTGCTAAGTAAGGGATGCAGCTATCGCGACAAGTAACATGTTTCCGTTAAGGTCCGCTTTGGATGCACGACCAAACACTCTATATTGAGCGTCACTTTTAGATCAAAGTATGAGGGGCCCACAGGCCCCTCATTTGGTTATACGGTGTAGTTAGCACCGAGCTCTGTCTTACTGGATGATGCCGTCATGTCAGCCATCTCGCTATCGAGAAGGGTCAACCCGATGACGGTTGCCTTGCTGTTGTAGCGGTGGACAGCAAAGCCCTTCTCCATCAGCTTCTTCTTGAGGGCCAGCTGCTTCATGGCCCATTCACCGTTCTGCTGTGCCCAGCGGCTGTAGGCCGCGTAGACCTCGCTCATGGGCTCTTTGGCCCCTGCTCTGGCCTGGGTGCACTCTTCCAGGAAGCAGCCGACCATATCCGACTCTGCACGGTAGGTCTCGACATCCTGCTTGAGGCGAGCAGGAATCGATGCCTTGAGTCTCTGCTCTTGCCACATCTGGCAGCCCTGGATGGCCCAATTCAGAATGCCGGGCATCTCGGCTTGCAGCTTCTCCATCAGCATGGGGTCCAGTTGTGCCTTCGTGAAGGAGGCATTGAAGGGCAGCATCAACATCCGACGCCACATGCCATTGCTGGTATCGCGGATCTCGGGCTTGTGGTTGCCCACCATCACCAGAGAGAAGGATGGGCGGAACTCCATCTCCTTCTTGGCGTAGGGAGCACGAGCGACAATCACGTCATCCCCTGTCATGGCCTTCACCAAGTTCTCATCCATGCGTGAGCCCTCTGGCAGCTCGTTGGCGACCACGAGGCGTGCATCCACCAGCTTGGTCAGGGACGGGTTCGGCCCGGTATTGCCGTTGCGGTTGAACAACAAGACGTTACTGCTGATCTGCCGACTGAACTCTCCCAGCAACTGCTGAATGACCGACATGAAGGTACTCTTGCCGTTGCAGCCGCCCCCGTGGAGGAAAAACAGGAGCTGTTCGTCGGTACGGCCGGTGATCCAGTAGCCCACGCAGCGTTGCAGGAAGGCTGCGTACTCGGCATCGCCACAGGTGATCTCACCGATGAACTGTTCCCATCTTGGGCAGGTGGCGGCTGGGTCATAGGCCACTGGGCTATGGTGGGTCATCATGAATGCCCGTCTCGGTGCCAACAGGCGACCCGACTTCAGGTCGATGACACCATTCGCCGTGCCCAACAGCATCGGATTGGCATTCAGCTCGTGCAGTCTTGCCGTCATCATCGGCTTGGCCAGCTCCAGCATGTTCTGAATGCCAGCCCGGTTAAGGCTGCTAGAACCGTGTCTGAGCACTGCATAGGCCCAAGACAGCTCCTCTTTCTTGCACGCCTGCTTGATCAGCGCCTGCCCGATGTACTGGATCTCTTTGCCCACGGTTTGAGCAAGGGTCATGGGCGTCAAGTCATTCTGGGTCCAGTGCGTACCATCGAAGTAGATAAAGCCACCTAACTCAGGGACGAACTTCAGGTTATGCCCGTGCATCTGCACGAACCGTTCGGCGTTGGCTGAATCGTTGAGCTCGTTTTCAAAGATGGCAGTACGTGGCATGACCTTGACGACTTCCGGCTGCTGATCATCGTCCTGAACTGCTTCTGCTTCTGCTTCTGCTTCTGCTTCTGCTTCGGCCACAGACTCAACCAGAGTGAATGCCGCCACCAGCTCGGTTAGAGGCAACGGGTTGTCGCCGTGTAGATACTCGTCGATATCCTTCACACTTTCCGGCAGCTTGACTTGGGTCAGCTTGAGACCGAGTTGGACCACCTTGGAACGGTACTTGTCGCCAGCTTCGTCAGTGTCGAAGAAGGTCACAATGTCTCGATCAGCCAGCTCATGCCCCAGCCACGCCAACTGGGTCTGTGACAGAGTCCCGATGGTGGCCAGCACAGGTCCTGGCCAACCGGCATCCATCAGTGACAGGCGGTCATTCTCTCCCTCTACCAGGGCGACGGGGCCTGGAGCATTCAGACATTCTTCCCCGTAGAACTGCACCCCGTTAAGCCAGTGCTGGCTTGGCAACTGGAACTGATACTGCTTGTTTGGGTCCTTGAAGGTGAAGCGGCTGACTTGTCCGTTGCGGTCGAAGTGCGGGAACACATAGACGCCGCTCGGGAAGAAGTCACGAAGCAGATCTGGGGCGTCGTTGCGAAGCTTGACCAGACCGGAGGCCAATCGCTCCTCTTGGCTGAATCCTGCATCCTTCAGCGCCTTGTTCAGGCCACCGGAGAAGCCTATATCCAGCCCCACCAGCACCTCCTCAGAGTGGCCACGCAGCTCCATCAGCTCCTCTACATCCAGGCGAGTTTGGTAGTGACGAGCGGCGAGATTGAAGAGCTCTTGCAGGCGAGCAGGCGGCGCCGTGTAGACCGGCTGTTCCAGCTTCACCACCTTGCGAACGGTCGGAGCGACTGACAGCTCTCCCAGCAGAAGCAAGCGGGCTGCATCAACAGAGCTACGGGCTTTGTCGCACTTGACGACAAGATCGAGCACATCCCCATTTTCATCACAGCTAAAGCACTTAAACCTGTTGTCATCAGGATATAGGGTGAAGCAGTCGTTATGACCGCACAGTGGGCAACTGGCATCATCCAGTCGATAGGTGTTGGAGCCGACTTTCTTGACGTCTTGCCCGGTCAGGGCCGAGGCGACATCCATAATGGGGAACTGCTCTTTGATGGCTGCAAAGTCGATAGTCAGGGAGTGGCCAGCATCGGCCAGGGCAAATTCAAGGTCAAACTTGGTGGATTGAGACATGATGTCTCTCCTCTTAGATGACCGCTGCTGTGGAACTAAAATTAGGTTGAGTGTGTTCCAAGCGGCGGTAATCAGGTCGGGTAACAGCGCCCCCCGTGGGCCTATGGCGTGAGCCAAGGTGCGATGTGCGGGGGCGTCTGCCCGCCGACAACCCCGACTATACGGATCGGCAGAAGCAATACAACCCCTCTTTTTTCATCCCCAGGACCCCATTTTGCGTTTTCGTTGTGAACAACGCAAAAACGGTTATTCATGAATTATTCTAATGGTTTCTGAGTTGTGTTAGAGGTTTGGTCATGCACTATCTACCAAGGAATCCACGATTTAGGCAGATTAAATATCCCCCAATCTCATTATCGTAGTAGGTCAACGTCATTTTCTGCAGTCACTGCAAATCAGGCCACTTTGGTGTTGGACTGACCCATTGCTCCACTGTAATCATAACGCTGCATTCAGAGAAGTTGTCTATAAGGTTCGGCCTAATTACCGGAAGCAAGCATCCTAGCTGAAACACAAGGGGGTGGAATGACGCTTTAAACCAGAGATATATCTTTGACCATCCATCACTTATCGGTAGTAACAGAATGGATCGCCATAGGTTTAACGGATAGGTTGTTGATGGTTTATAATGGCCCAAACTGTGCTAAAATTGGCCCGGACGGATATGCTGCAAACATATCTTTAGTATAAGCTTAGCTCTTTGTGATAGAGGATTTAATGATGTCCGATAATATTGTAATTAAGCCTGTCCGTTCGCATGTTGAAGAGATACTTAAACGTTATAAAACCGTAATTGGAAAGGATTTCTCTGGTTATAGAAATCATGTGTATCGTACAATTACTTACGCAATGCACTTTCTTAACCAGTCAGTTAAAGATGAACTTTTAATTGAAACAGCCTTTGCTTATCATGATATTGGATTATGGACGGATAAAGAGTTGGCATATTTGGAACCGTCAGAAGAGGTAGCTTTGTTTGATAATGATAAATATAAGTGGGGTCTAGACCCAGACGCTCTTCGTGGTGCAATCCATTGGCATCATAAGATTACTCAATATAGAGGCTCTCATGCACGAGTTATTGAGGCTTGTCGCAAAGCTGACTGGATTGATGCATCTAAAGGCTTGATAAGAAAAGGCATCTCAAAAGAAATCATAGCTGAAGTTGAAGCCGCATATCCCAACTGTGGTTTTCATGACACATTATTACGCCTAGCAAAAGACTATGGAGGTTCTACGATAGTAGGTGGAATTAAAGTAACTACAGGTATTGTTAAATGGTAAATCTATAGAAGCATTAGTTGTTTGGTGCAGATAATTAAAAGAAGAGATTCACTGAATCTACTTGATGAGATAAATGGCTCGGTGTCAATCTGTGAATAAAGAGATCATTATTTCCCAATAATTGACTGTTTGTATGGAGTTGGTATGCACCCAACAGTTGTCCACAAAGGGTGTGCTCATACAGCGTCAAATCAAGTAAACACGTATCTACACCGTGTTATTGGAGTTAGTGTATGACCACCAACAAGAACGTCGCACATTGTAAACTGAGCCTGTTAAATTTTGCCAAAGAATCAATAACGGCAGTAAAGAGAATTACTCCAACTGAATATATCCAGAGTTTGAGTCGGCCATCTTAGATTCATCATTCACCTACGACGGTCCTGTGTGGGGGGATTAGCTTGCCTATCGCTGAATTATCATCGTACGTTGGCTGCATGCAATTCATCCTGTTTTATTTGGTTACCATGAGGTTCGAAAAGGTCTTTTCTGTAAGCTAGAAAAGTGTTCAAAAATTACCATTCAATTTGAAAAACACTTTGCCATTTTTCGCGATAGTATCCAGCCTGATGGCTTCTTATAATACTAAAAAATTGAGGGAGGTTTTTATGAAATCAAAAAATATTTGTATGTTTATAGTAAGTTCTACACTTATGCTTTGTCATGCGGTGAATGCCCAACCCATCTGTGATAAGGTGGGCACCCAACAACTTGAAAATATAAATGTCGCAGTTAAATCTGCCATTAACAACTTCAATGATAAAAATACAGATTTAGTTTATTCGTTCATAGACGAAAATCGTTACATTCAACATGTTCCAAATGGAGTTGATGGTGGTGCGGGGTTGATAAAATTTATCGACTTTATGAAAACTAACATGCCTACGTTTAACGTAAAAAATATTAGGTCTGTTGCCGAAAACGACATTGTGTTAACACAGTCAGTTGACTTTCTTAAAGGAAAGCCTATTGAGGTGAGTTATGACTGGTATCGGGTAAATGATGGCAAAATTACTGAGCATTGGGATGTTGTAAGCGAATACCCCAAAGACATCAATACATCTATTTATACATCAGGCCCTAAAGTTAATGCTGATGTATGTCTTCAAAAAGAAAAAATCAGGTCTATTGCTTTAGAGTATTTTTATACGACTTGGGGGCAGTTGGATACCAAAGCAATTATAAAACATGTGTCAGATAATTTTGTTCAACATAACCCATATGCTATTACGCATGGTAAATCAGATAAAAAAGCACTAATTGATATTGTCTCTGAATTGAAAACGTCAGGATATAACGCTCATATCGAGATATCAAAAGTAATAGTGATGGATGATTTTGCTGCTATTCATGCTAAATGGACAGATGGCAAAGAGGTTTTATCTATTACGGATATGCTTAGATTTGATACTGACTATAAAATAGTTGAACATTGGGATGGACAAAAAGCAATTCCCACTTCAAACTCAAACAAGAGAGATGCTGTTTTCTGATTTTATAGGGCTTTTATGATTGATTGGAATGCTGTAAGTTTTTTCTGTGAGGTTGCCCGAGTGGGCAACTTCAGTTCTGCATCTCGTAATCTTTCTATACCAATTGCCACATTAATTCGCAAGATTAATATGTTAGAGGAGGAGTTGGGGGTTAATTTACTTCATAGAACCACAAGGAAAATAACTTTAACTAAAGATGGTGAAGAATTATCAAATAAGTTTAGTGGAAAGTTTAATATTTTACATGATGAGTTTTTAAATCATAAGAAAGAGCTTTCAAAAACAAATGAGATAGTTAGGATTGCAACTCTTCCTGAATTAGCAGATATATATATATACCCAATATTGCCATGCTTAATAGATAACTTTCCATTACTTCAATTGGAATTTGAATTTTCAGCTGACTTGGTTGATTTAAATATTGAGTCAGTTGACTTTGCTTTGCGTGCTGGAATTCCAAAGAATGAGGATTTACGTATTTGTAAACTAGGTAAAGATATAATATCCGCATATCGAAATGTAAACATTGAATTAACTGAAGGTTTACCGTTAGCTGTTTATGATAAAAGCTTCCCTGAAGAGGGAAGAGAGCCTGCAATTATTCTTCCGTCTATGAATTCACTTTGTGAATTAGCAAAAAAAACACCTATTGAAGTATACCTATCACAAAAATGGTTGCAAGTTATGAAGCAGAGCTGTTTTTTTAAAAAAAATCATATGCTGGTGACCTATGATTATGACATTTATCTTGCTTATAGCTCGAATCATTCATTAAGCCCTACAGCTAGGAGCGTCATGAATTTAATAAAAGATAATGTATTTGATGACGTGATTTTATAAAAGTCGTTATTAAATAGTAGATTCCCACTCATTTGTTTTGTTAGAAAACATAAGTTCGGTTTCAAATTGTGAGATTGGCAAAATATTCTGATTTCAATGAGAATGCATGACGCTTAGTATTGCCGTCTTGCTTAGTGTTGCCTCATAGACAGGATCTTTAGCGGCAACCAATTGAAATAGATATGAAAAAGGCTTCGTTTGTGATCTGATTTTATCGCCAAACAACACCGCTACGCCCGAAGCCCTCCTTTTTCGCGCCCGAAACGGCTTGTCCCGCTGACTGGATGCCTGTACCTGTTGAATGGATGTCAGCCTAGATAGAAGGAATCTGCATGTATCTGCCACCTCATTTCGCCACCGATGACCCCGAGGCCCTGCATCAACTGATGCAGGCACATCCGCTAGGTGCTCTGATCACCCACGGCTCACAGGGGCTGGATGCCAACCATCTGCCATTCGAGTTTGCAAAGGAAACCGGAGGGCAGGGTGTCTTGCGTGCCCATGTCGCCCGCAACAATCCACTCTGGCAAGAAGCCAAGGATGGTGACGAAGTACTGGTGATCTTCAAGGCTGCAGATGCCTATATCTCCCCCAACTGGTATCCGAGCAAGCATGTGCATCACAAGCAGGTGCCGACCTGGAACTACAGCGTGGTACATGCTCACGGCCGCATCAAAATTCGTGATGATGCTCGTTTTATCCGCCGTCTACTGACCAATCTGACCCGAATCCATGAAGCTGGGGAGCCCTCACCATGGAAGATGGCGGATGCGCCGAGAGAATATATGGAGAGCCTGGTGCAGGCCGTCGTCGGTATTGAGATCGAGATAGAGCGGCTGGTTGGCAAGTTCAAACTTGGCCAGAACAAGGATGAGTCAGATCGCCAAGGGGCAGCTAACACCTTGCAAGCAAGGGGGCAGGTGGAAGTAGCCTGCGACATGGAGAACCCGCCATCACCTCGCTCATAACGTGTTAAACCACAAACAGAAACGGCAACCTCAGTTGCCGTTTTTATTGCTCGCCGCCCGTTCAGGCGCTGGCATTGAGCAGTTTGCCAACCCCCTCTTCCTTGCCATTGGACAGGGTCTGTTTAAAGGCACCGAGTAGTTTATCGAGGTTGATATTGCTATCTTACATAGAAAATCATATGAAAAGCTGATATTTCAGCAACAAGCTAAATAGCTGTTCCGAATAGTAGATCACTGGAGGAAGGGAACTCAGTCCAGTTTGTGCGATCTCATTAGTCGCCAAACAAAACAAGCCACACCCAAAGGACTGAGTTGATGCCTATCCTACCACCC
>NZ_FKKY02000174.1:0-435 GCF_900079845.1 Aeromonas sp. EERV15
CCCGCAGGCTCCCGCTCCATCGCCCTGCGGCACAGCGCATGGAGCTCCTCCGGCACCTCGACCCGCGCGACCTCCTCGATCGGTCGCGGCGGCCCGCTCCGGACGCGTTCGATGACCTGCTCGGCGGCCTCCATGCCTCCGCGCGAAGGCGTATGCGGCGGATGGCCGCTCAAGATCTCGTACAACACGGCGCCGAACGCGTAGACGTCGCTCGCCGGACCCATCGCCGCGATCTCGCCGTGCGCCGGCTCAGGCGACATGTAGAACGGCGTGCCCGCGACGCGCGTCCGCACGCCCGTCTCCGAGGGATCCGGCGCGACCGGCCCGGATGCAGTACCCCAGGGCAGCGCGAGTGCTGCGCCGCCGCCGAGGTCGCGAGCGAGGCCCCAGTCCATGACGTGTACCTCGCCGAGGTCGCCGACCATGAGGTTCTGA
>NZ_FKKY02000048.1:0-1286 GCF_900079845.1 Aeromonas sp. EERV15
CAGGGCTGACGCATCAGTGTTTATACTTTGAACAACCCCATACATTCGAACAAATATTGTTCATTCAGACAGCAGAGCCTGCGCTTGTTGGCCATGCTTAGATTACGTGATTTGTTTTGCTTCAGCATGTTCAGTATCCACTGCCTGATGACCGCTAAGTTTTCCCCAGCGAAGCCCGCTCTGGCCTGAAGTTGATCCTCTCCGAACGCAATATCTAAAGTCCAGTGCAGCAGATTTTCTACCGACCAGTGCGCTCGGGTTGCCTTCAGCGCTGAGGTGGCATCCAACGCTCGGCTACTTATATAAAATCTCACGAAATCATAGCCTTTGCCATTTTCAATTCGCTCAGCCTGCACGGCTATGATCGTCTTCGCTTTCCACTGCTGGCAAACTGGCATGCTTTCATCAACCATCAGAACCCAACAACGTCGATGCTCTTTTCGCCCATGTTCTGAGTCAAATTGTTCAGTAAAGCCGTGCCCCGAAACATCGGTTTCATTCTTATCCCAATACGCTTGGAACTGTTCTTTTACTTCAGTATTGAGGCTAGGTTGGTTGTCTTTCACTGCAAGCAGGTAATCACCCGACTTTTTGAGGATGGTGTCGGCGATTTTTACCTGTGTACCCATCGCATCAATACTGACTAAACACCCTTTTAATTCAAGAAGTTGGAGTAGCTCAGGTATTGCCGTGATCTCGTTAGATTTGTCAGCGACTTTTTGCTGGCCAACACACATCCCCAGCTCAGTTGACCAGACATTGACCATATGAACAGCGTTGGCACCTCGCCCTTTAGCGGTAGCACGAAGAGCTTTACCATCAACCGCTAGTTGGCCAACCAGCTTATCATCGCCCATGATGTCGCCGATCCACGCTTGAAAAATGGATTTCAGACTGGCGGGAGGCAGAGTGGCAAAAATGCGGTTGAATGTGTCGTGTGATGGAATGCCGCCAGGCAAGCTCAACCAGCGCCGGAACCATGGCTCTCGCTCTTGAGCAAACAAGGTAATCTCGCTCCAAGTATCAAAACCGCACATCATGGCGCAGATGGCCATGAAAACAACCTCTGACAAGATATGCGAGCACTTGGCCTGATTGCGTGGGTCTGGAATTGATTCAAGGTAGTCGAGCAAAGACTTCTGGGCCATAAAAATAAACAGTTAGTTAAGATCTCGACTATTTACAGCTTGGCAACGCAAGGTACAATTAAAATCGTACTTGGCGCCGCTCAACTGATCGATACTTGATCAACTAGCGCAAAGAATGATCATGCGTCGGCCCTGGGC
>NZ_FKKY02000196.1:0-274 GCF_900079845.1 Aeromonas sp. EERV15
GGCACTCACAGCATCGAGCATCAAAATTAATTTTTGATTTTCAATGTCTGGTGAAGTGACCAAGACGATTTCTTAGCAATAAGAAGTCGAACAGTTTATTTCAGCAATTCATTGAGCCGCTGAAGTTTGCTACTCCGGTAGTGAATAGACGCAAACCAAACTTAAATTGAAGAGTTTGATCATGGCTCAGATTGAACGCTGGCGGCAGGCCTAACACATGCAAGTCGAGCGGCAGCGGGAAAGTAGCTTGCTACTTTTGCCGGCGAGCGGCGGA
>NZ_FKKY02000075.1:0-535 GCF_900079845.1 Aeromonas sp. EERV15
AGGGCGTTTACCACGGTGTGATTCATGACTGGGGTGAAGTCGTAACAAGGTAACCCTAGGGGAACCTGGGGTTGGATCACCTCCTTACCTTAAAGATGACGAAGTTGTTGAGTGTTCACACAGATTGCCTTGATTCAAGTTTAGAGACAGTACACGAAGTGGGTCTGTAGCTCAGGTGGTTAGAGCGCACCCCTGATAAGGGTGAGGTCGGTGGTTCGAGTCCACTCAGACCCACCACTTCGTCCAGATTTATGGGGTTATAGCTCAGCTGGGAGAGCGCCTGCCTTGCACGCAGGAGGTCTGCGGTTCGATCCCGCATAGCTCCACCATAATCTGTACTGTATTTTGCGAGAAGCAAAAGCCATGCATTGAGCCTTGATGTTCAATCTATGTCTTTGACTTCTTTATGAAGTTTGCTCTTTAACAATCTGGAAAGCTGATTTAAAAAGTAGTTCTCAAACATTTGTTACAAGTGCTTTGGAAACTTCTTGGCGAAAACCAAAATTTATTTTGGTCCTTGTTGTACTTCAACAAG
>NZ_FKKY02000062.1:0-585 GCF_900079845.1 Aeromonas sp. EERV15
CATCGCGACCTCGGTGGTGCTCGCGAGCCTGAAGCTCGCCGGGCTCGTCGCCTTCACCTTCGTCGTCGGCCAGCGCGTCATCCCGGTGCTGCTCGGCTATGTGGCGAAGACGGGCTCGCGGGAGCTCTTCACGCTGACGGTGCTCGTCGTCGCGCTCGGCGTCGCGGTGGGCTCGGCCAAGCTCTTCGGCTCGTCGATGGCGCTCGGCGCGTTCCTCGGCGGCCTCGTCGTCGGCCAGTCCGACTTCAGCTCGCGCGCCGCCTCCGAGGCGCTCCCGATGCGCGACGCGTTCGCCGTGCTGTTCTTCGTCTCGGTGGGCATGCTCCTCGACCCGTCCCAGCTCGCCGCGAGCTGGCCCGTCGCCGTGGCGACGCTCGCCGTCGTGCTGATCGGCAAGCCGATCGCCGCGCTCGTCGTGGTGCTGCTGCTCCGCCGCCCGATGAAGACCGCCTTCGCCGTGGCCCTCTCGCTCGCGCAGATCGGCGAGTTCTCGTTCATCCTCGCGGCGCTCGGCTGGCAGGGCGGCGTCGTGCCGGCCGAGGCCGCGCAGGCGCTCGTCGTCGTGTCGATCGCGTCGATCACGCT
>NZ_FKKY02000033.1:0-24303 GCF_900079845.1 Aeromonas sp. EERV15
GTTCGACTTCTTATTGCTAAGAAATCGTCTTGGTCACTTCACCAGACATTGAAAATCAAAAATTAATTTTGATGCTCGATGCTGTGAGTGCCCACACAGATTGCTTGATTCAAATTGTTAAAGAGCGTTGCGCTTGTCGCGCTGAGGAGGCGTATAATACGCTTCTCACTTCGAGAGTCAAGCGATTGTTTTCGCTTTTCTTTCGGCGCCCACTTCACCAGGAAGCTAGCTCATCAGTCCGGCGTGTTCCGCCGTGCTGGTAGGGGCGCATTATAGGGAGCCGCGCCGGGATGACAAGAGGTTTTTCAGCAAAAATGTTCGTTCGCTCAGATATCAAACAACCACCTCTTTTTTTGTTCGAAATGGCATCAATCCTGACTATTGCCGGATTTAAATTGAACATTTGAAAAGCCAATTTATAATTGCCATCTCAAATGTTCAATTGGAATGCCCTCATGCATCAAATCCTCGATAGCAATAAGGAAGAGCAAATCGTCCCGCTGTTCCGCTTGGGGTTCCGACCCTTCTTCTTGTTCGGGGCTCTGTTTGCTGCCGTCGCCATGTTGCTCTGGCTGGGACAGCTCAACGGTTGGCTAACCTTGCCCGGGATTGGCAACCCGGTCTGGTGGCATGGTCATGAGATGCTGTTTGGTTTCGGGGCCGCCATCGTCGCGGGTTTTCTGCTCACCGCAGTGCAGAACTGGACGGCCCATCCCGGTGTTCGGAGCTGGCCATTGGCACTGGTGGTGGGGTTATGGATGTTGCCAAGGGCGTTGTTACCCTGGCTGGGTGAGGGGAATACACTCTTGATGGTGGCAGACCTGCTCTGGCTACCGCTTTGCGCCTGGTTCCTTGCCAAGCCGATTTTGATCACTCGGCAATGGCGCAACCTCTTCTTTGTGCCCCTGTTACTGATACTGACCCTGCTCAATGGCGCCAGCTGGTTATGGCATGCAGAGTGGAGCACCGTTGAGCATCTGCTGATCACAACTGTGCTGCTGTTTACCACCCTGATCGCCGTGATGGGTGGAAGGGTGATTCCGTTCTTTACCGCCCGAGCAACCGGTCAGGAGAAAGCAGCGCCTCTGCTCTGGCTGGAACGGGCGACGCTTGCTGCACAGTGGCTTATCTTGCTGCTTTGGTTGCTGCTCCCGACCCAGTGGGTCACCAGCATATATATAGTGCCTCTATATATAGTGGCGGCGAGCTTGCATCTATTGCGACAGCTGCGTTGGCAGCTGCCATCGACCCTTGCGCATCCACTGCTGTGGTCACTCCATCTCGCCTATCTGTTTATTCCCCTTGGCCTGCTCGCCCTTGCGGCACATAGCGCGGATCTGCCCATCACGCTGTCGATGGCCAGCCACCTGCTTAGCGCAGGCTGCATGGGCACCATGATCCTGGGCATGATTGCTCGAGTCTCCCTCGGCCATAGCGGTCGGGCCTTGCAGGTGGGGCGCAGGATCACTGGTGCATTTGCCCTGGTCATCACTGCGGCCACAATGCGGGTGGTGATTCCGTTGTTCTGGCCTGCTTATACCCTGCATGGCTGGAACCTCAGCGCGCTTGCCTGGATCACTGCCTATGGTCTGTTTGTC
The DNA here is from genome assembly GCF_900079845.1 of Aeromonas sp. EERV15. Lineage (NCBI taxonomy): Bacteria > Pseudomonadati > Pseudomonadota > Gammaproteobacteria > Aeromonadales > Aeromonadaceae > Aeromonas > Aeromonas sp. EERV15. The sequence continues at coordinate 1,599 of NZ_FKKY02000033.1, forward strand.
TGGGTCTATACCCCGATACTGACCCGCCCCAGAGCAGATGGCCGACCGGGTTGATGACTGCTGAACATGTTCAGGGCGTTGCAACCGGATAGTGGATCAGGTTGTGGAAAATCGCCGGAGCTATGCCCAGATTGCGATAACCGTGGGGATGATCGGCAGCAAAGCGCACCGCCTCCCCTTGCGCCAGTGAGCGCCACTCCCCTTCTACCAGCACCTCCATCATGCCGCTGATGACGATGACATGCTCGGTCACTCCCGGCTCATGGGGATCGGATTCACGCTGGTAACCCGGCAACAGGGTCAGCTCAAGCAATTCGAAGCCAAACCGGTTTTCATAAGGAAAGAGCGGCGCCACTTGCATGCCCTCTCCCGCTGGCTGCTGGCGAATGGCATCGGCGGTGCGATAAAGCACCTCTTCCTGCGCGGCTGGCGTGGGCTCAATGAAACTGGAAAATGAGACTCGAAAACCGGTCGCAATCTTCCACAGTGTCGCCACCGTCGGGCTGGACTCCCCCCGCTCAATCTGCCCCAGCATCGCCTTGCTGACACCCGTTTCGCGCGCGGCGGCATCCAGGCTCCAGCCTCGCTCGCTGCGCAGTCCCTTCAGTCGAGCAGCCAGATGCTGACTCATCTCTTGCATAACAGCCTCTTTATTACTCTTGCACGATGCGCCTTGTGCGCTATAGCGCACGACGATATAGTCAAAACCAGATTGTATGTAATAACGCACCGCGCGTCACAACGCCAAGAGGAAATCCCCATGCCATTCGCCCTCCCCCATCTGGTCGCAGGCTTTATCGCCGTGATGGTCGGCTACACCAGCTCCGTCATCCTGATCATTCAGGCCGCCACGGCGGCGGGTGCTGATACTGCCCAAGTCGCCTCCTGGCTCTGGACGCTGGGGATCGGTATGGGGGTGAGCTGTATCGGCCTCTCTCTCTATTACCGCATGCCAGTACTGACCGCCTGGTCCACCCCGGGCGCGGCACTGCTGATCACCACGCTGGGCAACTTCACTCTGGCGGAAGCCATCGGCGCCTTTGTGATCTCGTCCCTGCTGATCACCCTGTGTGGCATCAGCGGCTGGTTCGACCGTTTGATGAAGCATATCCCGGCTCCGCTGGCCGCCGCCATGCTCGCTGGCGTGCTGCTCAGATTCGGGCTGGATCTGTTCAAGATCGCCCCGCACGATCCCTTGCTGCTTGGCACCCTGCTGCTGACCTTCCTGCTGGGGCGTCATCTCTGGCCCCGCTATACCATGGTGCTGGTACTGGGAGTGGGGATGCTGATCAGCAGCGTGCGGGGAGATTTGCAGCTGGGCACCCTGCACTGGCAGCTCGCCAGCCCGGTCTGGACATGGCCAACCTTCTCCCTTGATGCCCTGCTTGGCATCGCACTGCCGTTGTTCATTGTCACCATGACATCGCAAAACATGCCGGGGATCGCCATCTTGCGAGCCCATGGCTATCAGCCTGCCACCTCATCGCTGATCAGCTGGACCGGCCTGACCGGCCTGCTGCTCGCTCCTTTTGGCGGCTATGCCTTCAATCTGGCCGCCATCACCGCCGCCATCTGCATGGGCAAAGAGGTTGACCCGGATATCAAGCGCCGCTGGCCTGCTGCGGTCTGGGCAGGTTGCTTTTATCTTGTAACCGGTTGTTTTGGCGCGACCGTCGCCGCCCTGTTTAGCACCTTCCCGGCCGCGCTGATCACCTGCGTCGCCGGATTGGCCCTGCTAGGCACCATCGGCAGCAGCCTGCACTCAGCCCTGCAACAAGATGAGGCGCGAGAAGCTGCGCTGCTTACCTTCATCATTACCGCGTCCGGGCTCAGCCTGCTCGGCATAGCGGCAGCCTGCTGGGGTCTGCTCGTCGGACTTGCCTTGCACTGGCTTCATTTATATCGACAAGAAAATCAATGAGACCTCAAACCGTGATGGCTGGCACAAGATCCAGATAAATTAATTCACAGATGAAACTAATTACCCTTTAGTGGTGTCAGGGCACCACTCTTCCCGGACATGGTGCCCTGTCAGGTTCATGCAACGGAGAACAATAATGAAACATCAGGCTTTCATCATATTGTTGGCGCTTCTGGGCGCCAGCACGGCACACGCAGCCGACACGGACAGGGAGCTGGCGCGCCAGCTCGCACTTCAGCAGAAAAACCTGCTGCCCCTGCTGAGCAATCAGCAATACCAAAGCCCGCTTCCCAACCTGCTGCAAAAAGCCAGCCCACGCCTTAAACGGCAGGCGACCGATGCCAACCAGGCGGCTATCAGCCGGCAAGGACTGGATGGCGAGGTCAAGCAACTGATGCAGCTGCGGCTGGCCAACACCGATCAGGCCGCTGCACTGCAACAGGGCGTCGAACCGCTGGTCGCCTATGTTCCGAGTGGGGATGAGAAGAGCTGGAGCGCCATTGAAGCGTTCGACAGCGCCGGCAATCCCGTCTATCTGGATGTGGACAAGGCACCGGCCCGGCCGGTTCTGGTGGTCGAAGCCGATCCCGTCAAAGCCAAGAACGCAGGCTTGAAGGTGATGCGCAAGGCACTGGCCGAGGCGGATCTGCAAAGCACCCCGCGAGCGGCGGCCAGCACGGCGCCACTCAAGACCAGTATCCTGAAAAAGATCAGATTGAAGGATGATCAGGAGCCCTGGCTGCTCGGCGCAGCCGAAGTGTATGCGGTGGTCGCAGGGGTCAATCCCAGTCGGGATGAGCCAGTGGTCGATATTGTCGACATGCCCTACCTCGACTATGACAACACCGATTACACCCCCAACCAGATCCTGGTTTACTGGGATCGCTATCGCTGGGGTGCCGTCGACGTGGTGATGATGGAACAGGATGACAACGTCAACTACAAGGAGCTGAGCGCCCTGCTGATTGAAGCCCTCAAGCTCGGCTTTACTGCGGGTGGAGTGCCGGAAGCGCTACCATTCCTCGATCTCGGCGGTCGTATCGTCAAGGCGCTGCCCGACTCCTGGATGACCAACAACGACGACTATCTGGATACCTTCTACACACTGGAACAGGATCAGATCTATCACCAGTATCCGGGGGCTGCCGGTAATGCGGTTATCGATCTTGAGCCAAAAGAGATCGCCCCGACCAGACCTTGATAATCGGCCATAACGAAAAAGCCAATGAGCAACTCATTGGCTTTTTGCTTTTATCGCGGTGAGCACTGGTCAGCCCTTGGGACGAACTCCCAGGGTATGGCAGATGGCATAGGTCAGCTCGGAGCGGTTCAGGGTATAGAAGTGAAAATCCTTCACCCCCTCCTGACTCAGCACGCGCACCTGATCGATGGCGATACTCGCCCCCACCAGATTACGGGTCATCTGATCGTTATCCAGCCCCTCGAAACGCTGATGCATCCAGCGCGGGATCTTCACGTTGGTGAAACCGGCAAACTTGGCCAGGGTCTGGTAGTTGGAGACCGGCAGGATCCCCGGCACGATTTCGGCATCGATCCCGATGGCGGCGCAGCGATCCCGAAAGCGCAGATAAGTCTCCACATCGAAGAAGAATTGGGTAATGGCACGGTTGGCACCGGCATCGATCTTGCGCTTGAGGTTGAGCAGATCGGATTGCGCACTCTTGGCCTCCGGGTGGCCTTCCGGATAGGCGGCAACCGAGATATCGAAGTCAGCCTCTGACTTGAGCAGGGCAACCAGATCGGTGGCATACATATCCGGCTTGTCCAACCCCTGCGGCAAGTCACCACGCAGAGCCACGATATGACGAATGCCGCTGTTCCAGTAATCGCGGGCGATGGTGCGCAATTCGTCGCGGCTGGCATCGATACAAGTCAGGTGCGGCGCAGCAATCAGGCCGGTCCGCTCCTTGATGTCCTTGATCACCTTGTGGGTGCGATCACGGGTGCCGGAGTTGGCGCCATAGGTGACGGAGACAAACTTGGGTTCCAGCACTTTCAGCCGTTCGATGGACTGCCAGAGGGTATTCTCCATCCCTTCACTGTTGGGTGGAAAAAACTCGAAACTGACCGATATATCGCCATTCAAATCAGCCAAGCTCTGGTTGAGCGCCTCAACCTGACGTGCACTGTGAAATCCCATCTGCTCTTCTCCCTGTCCTACAATCCATTTACATACGTCAAAACGGATGTTTGGACGTCTAAACGTCTTTATATTTATGGTGAAACCGGGACAAAGTCAACAGAGATTTACCTGTCGCCCAATACTGTGAATATCATATTCACATAATTAACGGTAAGTAACCGAAAAGTGCCCATCCCAAATTTGCGACAGTCGCGTTATGATGGGGCCAGATCGTCCTGGACGTTCTGAATCTGCGTGTGATTGTTTGGCCGGAGGTTTCTCCGGCCCCTTTTTCATCTATTCCTTACTCCTGCCGATAACAAAATGAGTCTTTGCAGGAGCACCATCATGGATACCCACCCCGGCTTTGCCACCGACTTGCTGTTCGATCGCTATCAGGGCGAAGTCGTTCGGCACGATCAGTTCTGGGCGGTTCGCACGCCGGATGCTCCCGACTACTACTTCGGCAACTACCTGCTACTCCCCACCCCGCCCAACGACCGTGACAAAGGCTGGCTAGAGGCGGCTTTTGATCAGCTGATCGGCCAGGATCCCAGAGTGCGCCACCGCACCTTTCAGTGGCCACTGGCAGCAGGGCAAAACAGCCGGATCGCCGGTTTTGTCGCAACGGGATACCAATATATGGAGTGCGTGGTGTTGGCACTGGATAAGCAGAGCTGCCCGCCCCCTAATAGCGACATGGACCAGGTTCAGGCTCGTCCCTTCACCATTGCTGATTGGTCTGAGTGGCTCGACTTCGAACTCCATGAGCGAGATGAGGGGCACTCGGAACAGAGCTATCTCCCCTATCTGCGATCCCGTCAGGCACTCTATCAGGCCATGATTGCCGATGGGCTCGGGGAGTGGTGGGGGATCTGGCAAGAGGGGCAACTGGTCGCCAGCTGTGGCCTCTTCTTTTGCGGCTCGCTGGGGCGTTTCCAGTTGGTACGCACTCACCAGGCGTGGCGCAACAGGGGGTTATGCCGCCAGCTGCTCAGTCAGGTGGCTAGCGCAGGATTGTCCCGCGCCAAACAGCTGATCATCGTGGCCGACGAGCACTACCATGCCCAGCGGATATATCGCTCTCTGGGATTCACCCCGGTAGCCCGTATCGGCAGCCTCTGTCGCTGGCCGCGCGAAGCACAATAACGCCGCTCACTGTGACAACCACTGATAAATAAAATGGGAGGCTGATGCCTCCCGCTTGTTATTAATGCTGATGACTTATTGCTGCGGCGCTTCCAGCTCGTTGGAGAGCGCCTGCTCCACCTCCGCCGAAGGCGCCGGTAATGGCGCCGTCGCCGCTGATGCGGGCTCAGTGGGAGTGACGACTGGAGCAACCGTGGCGGGAGCCTCACTGGTCGCAGGTGCTGCCGAGACAGCAGCCGGCGCTGAAACCGGAGCCGGGGTCACTGCATCACACTGACAATCCGCGCTCTTGGCCTTATTGCCCTGATGAGGGGCGTACCAACCCTTCAAGCCACCTTCCAGTCGATCCGCGGCAGCCTTGGGCTCCATCTTGCCAAGCAATACCGCCTGACTCACCTCGGCCAGTTCATCCCCCAGCTTGGGCGTACCACGGGAGAGGATCTGGGTCGCCACCCGAATGGTCGAATCACACTGATCGCGCCACTCCATCATCTCTTTGGCCGCCGGATTGGTGACATCGAAGAAGTGGTTGGAGAGGGAGAAGAATCCCGGCAACGAGTTGGTATAGAGCTCGGCAAATTGCGGAGTGGCAAGCCACTGCAGGAAGGCCATGGCCCCCTCTTTGTTCTTGCTGGCCGGATTCATCCCCATACCGATATCGGTGTGGTCGGTAAAGAAGCAGCCATCTCCCTGTTTGGCCACCGGTGGACGCATGACGCCAAAATCGACCTTGCCGGTGAAGGGGGCAATCTCCCAGGAGCCCGCCACGTAAAAGGCAGCCTTGCCCGAGGTGAACAGCTCGTTGCTGGTCGCATAATCACGGCTCTCGCCACCTTCACCGAGGTAGGAGCGCCAGCGCGCCAGCTCATCGAACACCTTCACATATTGCGGGTTGTCCAGCCGCTCCTGCCCGCCGATCAGCGCCAGACGACCATCCTCCCCCTTCCAGTAGTTGGGACCAATGTTCTGGAAGCCCAGCTCGGAGGCGACCCAGCTCTCGGAGCCGCTCATGGCCAGCGGCACATAACGGCCATCGGCTTTGACCTTGTCCAGCACCGCAAAAAACTGGTCGCGAGTTTGCGGCAATGCAAGCCCCAACTCACTGAAGATCTTCTTGTTATAGAAGAAGCCATGGATCACCGAGGCCATCGGCACGCAGAAGGTCTGGGCACCGGAATCAGTCTGCCAGGGTGACTGGGCAAAACTCGGGAAGTTCTCCATCCCCGCCATTTCGGTCAGCTCGGCCAGATGGCCCGCCTTGAACAGGGCGAGCGAATCATCAAACGGACGACAGGTGATCAGATCCCCCGCCTTGCCCCCCTTAAGGCTCTCCCACAGAGTGGGCATATAGTTGACGTTTTGCACCGGGTGAAAACTCACCTTGATGCCGGGATGCGCCGCTTCAAACGCCGGGATGATCTTCTGCTCCCACAGCGCCTTGTCATCGGTTCGCCAGCTTTCAATCACCAGCTCGCTGGCCATCAGCTGGCCACACAACAGGAGACTCAGGGCTCCAATCCACTTTTTAGACATAAGCCCTCCTAGACCTTGAAATGTGCGATCAATTGCTGCTGTTTCGCGACCAGCTCTGCCAGCACTTCGCTGCTGCTGGCGGATTCGCGCGCCTCCCGCTCGGTCTCGTATGCCACATCGGCAATACCGGCGATATGACGAGCGACCCCCTGACTGACGGAGATCTGCTCCTGAGCGGCATGGGCCACCTGATCGGCCATCGCCTTGATGGCGCCCATCCGCTCGGCAATGGATTGCAGCGCCACATCCATCTCGCGGGTCTGATCGACACAGCTTTGAGTCTGCTCCTGGCTGCGCCCCATCACCTCGACCACCTGCTTGCTGGAGCTTTGCAAGTTCTCAATCATCCTCTGGATCTCTTCAGTCGAGGTCTGGGTACGATTGGCCAGCGCCCGCACCTCATCGGCCACCACCGCGAAACCACGACCGGCATCGCCAGCACGAGCCGCTTCGATGGCGGCGTTCAACGCCAGCAGGTTGGTCTGCTCGGCAATGCTGCGGATCACATCAAGGATGCTGCCGATGTTGTTGCTGAACTCACCCAGCTTGTAGGTAATGCCGACCGCCTCTTCCATGGCGCCAGCCAGCTGCTCGGTGATCTTGCGAGTGGTCGCTACTTTCTGGCGGCCACTGCGTGCCTCGTCATCGGCCAGATCCACTTCCCGCTTGGTGCCATCGGTAGAGCGGGCCACCTCGGTGGCGCTCACTTCCAGCTCGGTAATCGCGGCAGCCACCTGATCGGTCTGGCTCTTCTGCTCCTGTACCCTGGACATGGCCCGCTCGCTGATCTCGGCCGCCCGGCTCGCCTCATCCACCAGATGGCGGGAACCCGCATTGATTTGAGAGAGCAGCTCGCCAGTCTTGCCTGCGAGCGTGTCAATGGAACGGGAGAGGTTGCCAAACTCGCAACTGCTGCGGTAGTTGATGCGGCGAGTCATGTCACCGGCCGCCATGTAGTCCAGCTCCCTGTTGATCATCTGTAACGGACGCTGAATGCTGCGCGCCGTGGTATAGCCGATCACCAGCGCAGCAGCAGCTGACATCGCGGCAACCACCAGGATCCAGAAGCTGGCACTGCTGACCGCCGCATCGGCGTTGATCCGGCTATCGCTGGCGATGGCACCGGCAGACTTACCCATCTCGTCCAGCAAATTGAGGCTGTTGACCAGACTGGCATCCAGCTGCTGATTCTGAGTGGCCAGCGACAACTCCAGTTGCTGAGCCTGACGCATGGTTGCCAGCAAGCCCTGAGCACCGAGCGCCAACTCCTGCATCCGATCGAGATTGGAGACAAAGCGCGCTTTCACATCATCCGGCACCGTCACTCGCTCCAGACGCTTGCGCGCCATCTCGATATCCTTGCTCAACACCTTTTCCAGCTCGTTCAAATCGGTTTTGGCATCGGCACGGCGGATATTCTTCAGATCGCGGGCGATACCTGAGGTAATGAGTTCCGCCTTGTTGCGCATGGAGCGCTTGCTGGCGGTCTGTTGTAACAGCAAATCTGCCGCCCACTGGTAGGTATCCTCAAGACGAATAAATTCCATCTCCAGCTTGTGGCGCTGATCCAGCGCACTGACCCACTGCCGATGCTGGGCCAGCACTTGATCCGCCAAGCCATAAAATTGTGTGGTGGCACTCTCGACCTGCTGGAAGCGGGCGCGGGCATCCGCCACGCCGGTAAATTTACTCATTTCCTGACTCAGCTGGGCGAAGCGGTTCTGCTGCTCCTTGAACTGATTGGCCAGCTGCGGCAACCGGGCGGCATCTTCACTGGTGCGGTAGACCAGCACCCAGCGGTTACTATCCTGCAATGCCCCCTTGAGACCTGCGACAGCCACCACCAGCGGGGTTGCCCGGTCAGATACGGCAGAGAGGCCGTCATTTATACCCTTGATTTTAAAGGTACTGATCACGCCAAGCAGGATCAGCAACAGCAGCATCAGCACAAATCCGGCGATGATCCGCTGCACAATAGATAAACCCATGGAGACATCCTCGCTCATTGGGGGAAGGTAGAGTGAACATAGTCACTATCGGCAGGGGTGGCGAATAACTGAGAGAAAGCGATGGGTATTTAATTGATTTGTATCGGGTTGCTCACAAGTTGGAAAATATAAGCCAAGCGAAAAAAGCCCGGCACAAGCCGGGCTGAAAGAGACGTACTTTGCTATCTTCCGCGATCCTTTCAGAACCGCAGTCAGAATCGAATCATTAGAAGCGGTAACCCGCACCAACCATAAAGACCATCGGGTCAATCTTGGTTTTGATTCCATCTGCACCATTTACATGCACATCAGTGTCGATATCCATGATCCAGGCAGAACCGTTTACAAACCAGCGGTCAGTGATCGCCATGTCGATACCAACCTGACCAGCAACGCCCCAAGAATCGTCCAGGCTCACATCGCTGTTGCTCAGAGGGCCACGACCTTTCTCGTCAAAGAAGTTGGTGTAGTTCACACCAATACCAACGTACGGACGAACCTTGCTCTGGGCATCGCCAAAGTAGTACTGAGCCATCAGGGTTGGCGGCAGGTGCTTGACCTTAGCCACTTCGGTATCGCCACTCTTCACTGAATGGGAGAATGGGGTCGCAGCCAGCAGCTCCACGCCGAAGTTATCTGTAGCCATATAGGTCAGAGTCAAACCCAGCTGGGCATTGTCATTGATTTCAAAGCTGTTACCACTGTCTTGTGGAGACACTACAGCCAAACCACCACGAACCAGAATATCGCCAGCCTGATGGGCCATGGCGAAAGGAGAGGTCACTGCAGCGGCAATCATCAGAGGAAGTAATTTTTTCATCACGTAATCCCTTTTTTTGTTTTCATTTGATGCTGTAAGCCCGCTGACTATATGCCCTTGTAAATGTAAAGTTATTGACTTGGAGCAAAGGTTGCACAGAAATAAATCGATTGCTGTGACATCTTTGCGCACCATCTCAATCTCGCCGAATCCCCAGATAACAAGCCGCAGTGCCCACCTCGAGAGGCTGGCACTACCAGTGCCCATTGCCAAAAGCGGTAAATAAGCCACATCTTACAACCCGACAGGACGGCGATTAATTGTTGTTAACATGGGCAAACAAGCGTATTTTTGCGCCACACAAGTTATTGGGAAGTAATGGTTTATTTATGAAAAATGAGTCGAGATGGCAAAAGGTGGGGGCCTTTCTCGCGGCCGTGTGGGGAATCGGATCCTTTCTCTTTATCCTGCTCGGTTTTATTGTCGCGCTGGCCTATCTGGTATTGGTAAGACAGGGCTAATCCCGAGTTTCTGCCCGTTGCAGTTGCAGATATTGGCCCTCAGCAAGCTCGGTAGCCGTCATAACGATAGCCTCTGAGGGAAGTGACCCTATGTAGCCGCACCATTGATTTCGCCCCTCTTGCTTGGCCTGATAAAGCGCCATATCAGCCAGTTTGAAGCTGTGACTCCAGAATGAATCCGGGCACTCCGGGTGCAACGGATAGCGACAAAACCCCAACGACACCGTCAACCAGAGTGGCGCATCCTCTTTGCCAAAGCGGTGTTGCGCGACACGCTGGCGCAGATATTCAACCCGCAGGGCCAGCTCTTGCTCGTCATCCACCTGCAGCAGCAACAAGAACTCCTCCCCGCCCAGCCGGATAATTGGCTCGCTCTCTCCTGCTACCACCTTGCGCAACAAATCAGCCAACTGTTTCAACACCAGATCCCCGATGTCATGGCCCAAGCGATCATTGATCCGTTTGAAATGATCCAGATCCAGCAGCAATAACAGACAAGGCTTGGCCCAGTTGGCCTGCAGCCAGCCATCCAGATAGCGACGATTGAAGCAACGGGTCAAGGGATCGGTGAATGCAGCCATCTCCATCTGGCTGGATTTTTCCAACAAATCATCGTGTTGCTGACTAACCTTGCTGGCCATCTCCCTGAACTTGCCGCTCAGGGTCGCCATCTCGGCGCTGCTGTCGATATAGGGGATCAAGGTGGCATCTGGCCGATCGCCAAAGCGTTGCAGCGCCGACACCAGCTGCTGCAACGGGGTGAGCACAATGCTGTTGAGCCGGTACATGGCGATCATGACGCAGATAAAACTGATAAACAGCATGCCAATGAAGGTCCAGAGCGCCCCCTCCATGACGCCACTCAAGATCTTTCTCTCCTCCTCAATCACCAGAGTCAGTACCGGCTGGTTATCGCTGTTGAGCAGTCGCACCTCTCCCCTGAGCCGGGTGAGCCCAAGGTCAATCAGGCGATACGTTATTTGCGGTTTCAGTGGTTTGAAGGTAGCGGTGACATCCAGATTGGCGTGGGAAATCGCCAGAGGCAGCGCGGTACGCTCCGATACCTGCTCGAGATAGGCCTTATCGAGCCAGCGCACGACCAGCAAGAAACCGTTGAACGGGGCCGACTCGTCGCTGTTTCTGATCGGCTGCCACGAGTACATCAGCGGCCCCCACTGGGAAGCGCGGATCCCGTGCAGATTGATGCCCCCTTGCGCCACAGATCGCTCCCTTAACTGCTTTTTCAGTTCATCCAGGAAATAGGGAAACTGATCCGGGTTGACTCCCGGCGCATCGGGCAGCAGGGTGCGAGTCCAGACCTCGTAGCCACTGAGATCCATGAAGCTCATCAGGTTGAGGCTAAAGTCCCGCATCGGCATATCATTGAACAGGTTGGATTCGACGAACGCCCTGCTCTTGTTGCCCATAAAGCGGTAGCTATCATCCCAGATGCCCCAATCCCGGCTAAATGCATCCAGAGCGGCCACATCCGCCTGCACCGCCTTGGTCACACGCAGCAGATGCTCCTTCATTCGTTGCTCTTCAATCCGGCTGGCGGCCGGGATCTGGGCCCACGCCAGCAGGATCAGCAATAGCAGGATAGCCCCCAGCCAGATTGGGAACATGGAGTAAGCCAACTGATGATCAATCGTGCGCGGAGCCTGAGCCATAACTCTATATATCCCTTACCATGACGCAGTGATGCCAGCCTGCCCGTATCACACGAGCCGCGCCTCCATGTTACCGATTTTTATAAAAAAAGGGGCCAAAGGCCCCTCGATTATAACGGCTTATCGCGTCAATAGCGGCCGTAAAAAACGTGCTGTATGAGACTCTTTATTGCCGCAGATCTCCTCCGGGGTCCCCGTCACCAGAATGCGGCCACCACCGGCACCTCCTTCCGGCCCCAGATCGACGATCCAGTCAGCGGTTTTCACCACGTCCAGATTGTGCTCGATGATGACAATGGTGTTGCCGCGATCCCGCAGTTGGTGCAGCACCTTGAGCAATTGCTGGATATCGTGGAAATGCAGCCCGGTGGTCGGCTCATCCAGAATATAAAGCGTCTGACCGGTATCGCGTTTCGACAACTCCCGCGCCAGCTTGACCCGCTGCGCCTCACCGCCAGAGAGCGTGGTAGCCGACTGGCCGAGGCGGATATAGGAGAGGCCCACATCCATCAGGGTCTGCAGCTTGCGCGCCACTGCCGGCACCGGATCGAAGAACTCGCGGGCATCTTCCACCGTCATCTCGAGGATCTCGTGGATGTTCTTGCCCTTGTACTTCACCTCCAGGGTCTCGCGGTTATAGCGCTTGCCCTTGCAGACGTCGCACGGCACGTAGACATCCGGCAGGAAGTGCATCTCCACCTTGATGACCCCATCCCCCTGACACGCTTCGCAGCGGCCCCCCTTCACGTTGAAGGAGAAGCGGCCGGGCTTATAACCACGGGAGCGCGCCTCCTGGGTGCCGGAGAGCAGCTCGCGGATCGGAGTGAACAAACCGGTATAGGTGGCCGGGTTGGAACGCGGAGTACGACCGATAGGGCTCTGGTCGATATCCACTACCTTGTCCAGATGCTCCAGCCCCTCGACACTGCGATAGGGCGCCGGGGTGGACTCGGTCGCCTTGTTGAGCTCGCGGTGGGCGATGCGGAACAGGGTGTCGTTGATCAGGGTCGACTTGCCGGAGCCGGAGACGCCGGTAACGCAGGTCATCACCCCGAGCGGCAAATCCAGATTGACGTTGCGCAGGTTGTTACCGCTCGCCCCTTTGAGCTTCAGCCACTTGCCGCTGAGCGGGGTACGTTCATCAGGGATGGCAATCTGCTTGCGGCCAGAGAGGTAGTCACCGGTCAGTGAAGCTGGATTGTCGATGATCTGCTGGGGGGTGCCCTGCGCCACAATTTCGCCGCCATGCACGCCCGCCCCCGGGCCGATATCGAGCACGTGGTCGGCGAGACGAATGGCATCCTCATCGTGCTCCACCACGATGACTGTGTTGCCCAGATCGCGCAGATGAGTGAGGGTCTTGAGCAGCCGCTCGTTGTCGCGCTGGTGCAGGCCGATAGAGGGTTCATCGAGCACATACATGACCCCCACCAGCCCGGCACCAATCTGGCTCGCCAGTCGAATGCGCTGGGCTTCGCCGCCAGAGAGGGTTTCGGCGCTGCGTGACAGACTCAGGTAGTTGAGACCCACGTTCACCAGGAAGCCAAGCCGCTCAATGATCTCTTTGAGGATCTTCTCGGCAATCTGACCGCGCTGACCGGTCAGATTCAGCCCCTCGAAGAAGGCGAGCGCATCACCGATGGACTGCTCGGCAATGGCCGGCAGGTTGCGGTTGTCGACGAAGACGTGACGCGCCTCTTCCCGCAGTCGGCTGCCACCGCAGCTGGTACAGGATTTGTTGGCGATGTATTTGGAGAGCTCTTCACGCACCGAGTTGGACTCGGTTTCCCGGTAGCGTCGCTCCATGTTGTGCAGGATCCCCTCGAACGGGTGCTTGCGCACCACCACATCGCCGCGATCGTTCATGTAGCGGAACTCGATCTCGGTGCGACCGGAGCCGCGCAGGATCACCTCCTGGGTCTTGACCGGCAGATCCTCCCACGGCGTCTCCAGATCGAACTTGTAGTGCTCTGAGAGGGATTTCAGCATCTGGAAGTAGTAGAAGCTGCGCTTGTCCCAACCACGGATGGCGCCGTTGGCCAGACTGATGGCCGGATCGCCGATCACCTTGGCCGGATCGAAATATTGCTGTACCCCGAGGCCATCGCAGGTCGGGCAGGCACCGGCCGGGTTGTTGAAGGAGAAGATGCGCGGCTCCAGCTCCGACATGGAGTAGCCGCACTCCGGGCAGGCGAAGTTGGCGGAGAAGGTCATGGGGGCGACCCCCTCCTCCTCGTCCATCGGCACTACCAGTACTATGCCGCCGGAGAGGGTCAGCGCCGTCTCGAACGACTCGGCCAAACGCAAGGCAAGGTCCTCGCGCACCTTGAAGCGATCCACCACCACCTCGATGGTGTGCTTCTTGTGCAGCTCCAGAGTCGGAGGATCGGAGAGGTCGCACACCTCGCCGTCGATACGGGCACGGATGTAGCCCTGGGCCGCCAGATTCTCCAGCAGCTTGGTGTGTTCCCCCTTGCGGTCACGCACCACCGGGGTCAGCAGCATCAGCTTGCTCCCCTCAGGTTGGGCCAGCACCTGATCCACCATCTGGCTGATGGTCTGGGCGGCGAGCGGAATGGCGTGGGTCGGACAGCGCGGCTCACCGACCCGGGCAAACAGCAGACGCAGGTAGTCGTATATCTCGGTGATGGTACCGACGGTCGAGCGCGGGTTATGGGAGGTAGACTTCTGCTCGATGGAAATGGCGGGCGAGAGCCCCTCGATATGGTCGACGTCCGGCTTCTCCATCAAGGAGAGGAACTGGCGGGCATAGGCGGAGAGCGACTCCACATAGCGGCGCTGCCCCTCGGCATAGAGGGTATCGAACGCCAGAGAGGATTTGCCCGAGCCGGAGAGGCCGGTGACCACGATCAGCTTGTCGCGGGGCAGGGTCAGATTGATGTTCTTGAGGTTGTGGGTGCGAGCACCCCGGACCACGATCTTTTCCATCTTGTTGCACGCTCGATACAGAAACCTGAGCGAGTCAGTATGGCATAGCGACTACTGGATGAATAGACAGGCATTATCTATCGCCATCATCCTTTTTTACGATTGGATCTGTATCTTCATCCCCCATGCCAGAGAGACGTTCTGCCTCCTCCCCTCAACCGGCAACACCACGCGGATGAGGGTGCGCAGGGACGCATCAGCTGTTACTATTGGGGGCTAAACGTGAGCCAGGTAATAAGTGAACATCAACCTGATTGCTGCTACGGGTATAGAAAAACCATGTTGTTCAATACGATAACAGCATGGGAAAGAGAAAAGCGCGGTAACTCATTTGGTTGGCCCAGGCTTTGCCTGGCCGGAATATAAAGGTGGAAGAGAGATTATGGCCAGTCGAGGCATCAATAAAGTCATTCTGATCGGTAACCTCGGGCAAGACCCGGAAGTACGCTACATGCCGAGTGGTGGCGCGGTGACCAACATTACTCTGGCCACCTCCGAATCCTGGCGCGACAAGCAGACTGGTGAGCAAAAAGAGCGTACCGAATGGCACCGTGTAGTATTCATGGGCAAACTGGCCGAAGTAGCCGGTGAATACCTGAAGAAAGGCTCCCAAGTCTATGTAGAAGGCAAGCTGCAGACTCGTAAATGGCAAGATCAGGGTGGCCAGGAGCGCTACACCACTGAAGTGCTGGTCGACAGTTTCAGTGGTGTCATGCAGATGCTGGGTGGCCGCCCACAAGGTGGCGCCGGACAAGCTATGGGTGGTCAAAGCCAAGGCAACTGGGGCCAGCCGCAGCAGAGCATGCCAGCCCAGCAGCCGATGAACCAACAGCGCCCCGCTCCGGCTCCGCAGCAAAACATGCAGCAACCGCAAGGCGGTTATGGCCGTCCGGCCCAGCAGCCACAATCTGCGCCGCCGGTTTATAACGAGCCGCCGATGGATTTCGACGACGATATCCCTTTCTGACTCATGTAAGAGTTAAAGTGTAAGGAAAAACACTTAAAATAACCAAAAATGACCGTAACCCAGTAGAAATTCTGGGTTTTTTTATTTTACAAATTTGTTGCCAATTGGATTTACAGAGGTGTAAGTTATTGTATAGAAAAGTGTAAAAATAAGGTTGGCTATGTATAAGCTAGAGATATTGGTTTTTGAGAATGGTGAGCGATATCCGATCCTGATGGATAGCGATGGTATGCCCCATTTTCTAGCTACCCTCTGGGTTACAACTAAGCTACGCAGCAGCCTGACAGTTAATACTATTTCGAATCGACTTCGCACGCTGAAATGGTTTTTACAATGGGAGAAAAAGGCAAGTCGAGAGCTATTTTCAGAGTTTCAGCAAAGTCTTTTTTTAAGTCAAGCAGATATTGATAATATCAAAGAGCATCTTAGTCTCGACATTTCCCACATAAATGGCCTATCTAATAAAAAAAACAGAAGTAAAGTTATTGATATTGGTATAACACCGAAACTTATCCAAGTAACACCATCAGTTGCTCGTAACAATATTTATAATAGGCTTACAGTTATTGCCGAATACTTGAAATTCATTGCTACAGTAGCAGTTCAAAATAAAACAAATGATTATTTAACCTCTGCTATTGATCGAATGACTCATAATATCTTGGCTGTGCGTCCTAAAGGTAAAGGAAAGAAAACCATCAGCAACGTTGACGACAAGAACATACCTGATGGTTTGATTGATGAGTTCATGTCTGTGGCACATTTTGATCACCCTAAAAACCCCTTTAAAGACCTATCAACTAGAAAACGAAATCATTTGATGTTTGTTCTTTTATATGAACTTGGTATACGCAGGGGGGAGTTACTATCGCTCACCATGGGTGAGAACTTAGATATATTAGGCTCTAAAAAATATGTCACAGTCAGACGACTCCATGATGATAAGTATGACCCTCGAAAAAGACAGCCTGTAGCAAAAACAAGAGAGAGAAAGTTACAGCTAACGAATTATACAGCTGCCCTCATAGATGACTATATAATAAATGTCAGAGGGAAAACTCCCAATAGTGGAAAACATCCCTATCTATTTATTACGCATAGAAAGGGGCCAACACAAGGGCAACCAATCAGTATTAGCACCTTTGATACTATCATTGTACCTTCAATGAAAGCAGTTGATGAACGCTTTAAAGCTATTCATCCACATTATTTTAGACATAACTGGAATCTGAATTTTTCCCGTCTAGTTGATGATAATAATGAACTTGCTATAGATCCAAAAAATAAACGAACCAGAATTGAGCCTAGTGAGGAAGCGAAAAAGCGTATGCATCAGATGGGGCACTCTTCCGAAAGCTCTGCTGGACCATATATGGAACGACATATTCGAGAGAAAACCAATAAAATTATTTTGGCAGAACAAGAAGAATTTAGACAAAAATTAGCATCGTTAGATAACAATAAGGAATAATAATAAGCAGCATTGTATCTATTGCCCAAGAGTATAATTCTGCTCATTTTGGCCCAGCAGAACGGGTATCCAAGGATGGCTACAGTTTTAACATTCATTCAAATCACTGGGCTTTAAATAAAGATAAAAATATTTTATTTACCAAAGATGTATTATCTATAGAAAAAAGTTACTAGATGGATTAAGAAAAACGCTATCTATTTATGCTGAAGAGCAATCGGCATCTCATGCATCCAATATGTATTATTTGTTTCAAAAGTTATTACTTGATACTAAGTTTAAAGCTTTCGATGAGAATGCAATTCTAAACTGGCATAGTATGCATAATAAGGATAATGAGTATCTCTTAGGCTCACTTCGTGGTTTCCTTATTAGTTGGCATGAGTATGGTAATTATGGTGTTACCAAAGATATGGTTAAATTACTAGAGAATCTAACTATTTCTGGAAATAAAAAGGGAGTTTCGGTAGCCAATAGATGTCCTTATTCAGGTGCATATACAGATAATGAAATGCTTGCTCTATATAACGAACTTATTCGCCTATTTAAAGAGGATAGCATATCTTTTTCATGCTATGCCTATGTTAGTTTACTACAAGCAACGGCTAGGCGCCCTATCCAGTTACGGCAATTGAGAGCAATTGATCTACAAAAACATCATAATGCTAAAAATAATTCTTTTAATTTTTACCTAAATATACCAAGAGCAAAGCAACGTGGTGTTGGATTCCGTGAGGAATTTAAAAAATTAGCAATCACGGAAGAATTATATCTCACTCTGCTGAATCTCATTGAGCAGGAAACTAGAAAGTTCAGATCCAAGTTTAATACCGAACTAACATCTGAACAAAAGTCTCAAATACCTATATTTATCGACTGGACTATAGTTGATGATTTATCTGCCCAGAAAACTCCACTGGACGACTCCATGCTAGGCTCAGACATATTACATATATCGGTAACGGATATCCGAGAGAAAATCCTTAAAGAGTTTAAAGTTAAGCAAAAAGCTATCTCAGAAAGGACTGGTGATTATATACATATCACTGCTCGTCGTTTTCGCCACACACGAGGTACGAATCTTGGTCGGAAGGGCCTAGGGCCATTGATCATTGCTGAAGCATTAGACCATAATGATACACAAAATGTGATGGTTTACACGGAAAACACCGCAGATACTGCAACCTATATCGATAAGGCTATTGGCAAGCAATTAGCTCCTTTTGCCAAGGCATTTCTTGGAAGAATCATTGAAAAACTGGACGAAGGTGAGCGTGGTTCCGATCTCACAGCCCATGTCCCCAATAAAGAAAATGAAGTTGTTGGCGCATGTGGTACTAATGACTACTGCGTGAAAGGCTATGAGGGTTGTTATACGTGTATGAAATTTAGACCTCTATTAGATGCGCCACATGAAAAATTCTTAGCCTCCCTTTATGCAGAAAAAGAAATTAGACTTAAAGAAACCAAAAGTGAGGAATATGCATCAACCAAGGACCGGCTAATTTTGGCTGTTGAGTGGGTTGTACAAAAATGTGCCGAGATGAAAGAAGTGAGGTCTAATCAATGAATGAAAATGTCTTTTATTTCAAATCAACCGCAAAAATCGTTGCGGAGGAAAATTTAATTAATTTCATTCAGAATTGCAAATCCAAGCTCACTGCTTTTGGACATGACTGTTGGGATCAGGATAAATGGGCAGCCGATTTGGGCACTCGTCGCGTTATTGCTCGTTTTTCCACAAATACAAAGTCATCAAACAGCTATAGCTACTCCCCCTTAGAGCGCCCATTTATAGACTTTGCAAAAGCATACATTCGATATATTTATTCATTGAATCCTGTAACCAACCTACAGCGGCATATTGAAGCCATAAGAGTATTAGAAGAGGCTTTGCTTTTATCAAAGGGAAGTGCTGACATCCTTTTACTTGATGGCACCGTTTTAGAATATCTGGATGAGGTATTTCGGGCACGAATATCTGATCCAACGGGAAGAAACAAGGCTGGGTATCAAATGGAGTTAATCTTAAACTTCTGCCGAGATAATTTTATTACCCCCAGCCTCCCTCAGTGGTCAAATCCATATAAAAAAATAAAAGACCTCACGATTACCCTTGACGAGAAAGGCAAGGAGCACCGCTCAAAAAAGCTGCCATCTGATAAAGATATGCTCTTAATAGCACAACTCTTTCATGATGCACCAAGCTTAGGCATAGAGGCCGAATATTTTAGTGCTGTAATGACACTTCTCATGTTAGCACCCTCACGGTGTTCTGAGCTATTCTCATTATCGACTGAGTGTATCGTCTGGGAAGAAGATCGAGCCGGAGAGAAAAAACTCGGTATTCGTTGGATTCCAGCCAAAAATGGCAAAGAAGGGATAAAGTGGGTTCCAACCGTCATGCAAGATGTAGCATTAGAAGCTATTGCCCGTTTAACTAGGATTGGTGAGCCTGCTCGACACGCTGCTAGGCAAGCAGAATATAATAATAGTACATCTAAAACCACGGAGTTTATAAATAGTTTTAAGTGCTGGCCTTATGTTGATAGCGCAAGAAGCGTTAAAGTTTCACAAGCACTATTGCTCTTTAGGAAGTATGAGTTCCATAAAGACTTTAGTGTCATAAACGGCTCATTTTGTCTGCCAACAGTTAATCTAATTAACGACCGTTTTGTGCAGAAAGAGTCTCGTAGTTGGTCATCACTTTGGAGCAAGTATAATATTTCAAAGCCTGATGGTACGCATATACAAATACCATCACACAATGCAAGACATTGGTTAAGCACTAAAGCCGAACGAGGTGGGATGGATGAACAGACCCTGGCGCATTGGGCTGGAAGAGCAAGGTTAGCTGACAATAGAAGTTACGACCATAGGACAGAAGAGGAGAAGGCAAGCTCGATAATTCCAGCTCTATTACCTGAAAAGTATTCGGTATTAGATAAAATTAAACAAAATCTTCCAGTCAGCTATGAGGATATTGGCAAAAATCTAATTGGTACAGCAATTATTACAGAGTTAGGTATTTGCGAACATGATTTTGCAATGATGCCATGCCAACTAAACGGTGATTGTGAAACCTGTAAAGAATTAGTATGTATCAAAGGTTTTAGCAGCTCATTAGAGCTATTGAAAACTCGTGAAAAACAAGTTTCTGAGCAGTTAGAAAATGCATTAAAAAATCGTAACATGGGTATGTTTGGTGCAGATCGTTGGGTTAGCTCACATGGATGGCGACTTACCCACGTTAGAACAAAAATCAGACTACTGGAGGATTCCAGTATCCCTGATGGCACACCAGTTCGTATTCCTGATGAATATGATCCATCTCCCGCTAAGCAAGTTCTTTTGGATAAAGGCATGAGCACTGAAATCCAAACACCAGAATCTATTGAAGCAAAGATGAATGAGATGATGAGGTTACTAGCATGCCCAAGATAGTAATTACCAAAGATAATATAACTTATGTCCTAAGTATCATTAACACATGGGAAGGGAAGTTGACATGGGATCTTCTCTGCCAAAAAATCACAGATAAGCTAAACATCGCAGGAGGAGTTCAACGTCAATCTCTATCGAGTTACGAGGAAATTCAAGAAGCATATACGAAAAGAAAACAGCATCTGAGAGAGAGACCACTACCACCAATTGAGCATGATAACGTTGATGAAACGCTTAAATATTTAATCCAACGTGTTGCCATGCTCGAAATTGAAAGAGAACAGTTGAAAAAACTGAATGAAGCATATAAACAGAGGTTTATAAAGTGGCAATATAATGCTTACAGGCACGGGATACCTATGACATCCATTGATAATGATTCTATTGATACATCTGAACTAAAAAAATTGCTAGATATACTAGAAAAACCCCTTTCAGGGATTCAACGACAATAATAAGTCAACTAATAACAATGTCTAATGTATAGTTTAATTAATATAAAAGTATGATTCTTCGTATGGGGAAACAGCTAAAGGTCACCGTTCTGCTGGTTTCATTACTGAGGGAAATATGGGTTCTTGCGAGCCATCACAGTTTCAGGAGATAACACCATGCTCAATGCGGCCAATCAGATCGAGAACAGCCTCAGCCCCTGTAGCGGTGCTCAACATCTGTATAGGGGATTCCCCACCCAACGCTCTGGCAGGCGAGTTTAACCACTTAATAACTACCGACATGTCTCCATCAAAGAGTGATTTTGTAGCATCTAACACCTTGACTAAAATATATATTTTTCCGCTATGCTCTACCGAAAGCACTTTCTTATCTTCTTTATTCTTCCTATGGTAGTTAGCGCGACTGATACCTACCCACTGGCAAAGAACGACCTCATCAATATTTGTCTCTGAAGATAGTTTTGCCACAATCTCAGAAGAGAATCCTGCCAAGATCTTCATATGTGCTTCGACAGGTTGCTTAGGCAACGACAAAGCAGCTAGAAGACTGACGGGATTTCTGACCGAAGCCTTGGGTTTGTACGCAGCACCTACATTCATAATCATCTCACTTACATCAAATGTTATATCACATGAACAGCCCTGTGCCCCATAGTGGAGGCTACCAGCCCTACCCGAGTGGTGGTGTTTCCCATAGTTAGGGCCGCCGGTCCCCATGAAGTAGTGTTGCTTCCTATAGTAGAGACTGTAGGGCAAGATCGTCTACTACGGCACAGTCAGTCCATATCGCATGTATGTGAAACATATTGTCAGCAGTGTCGAATACGACAAGCTGAGCGAGAAATACTGGAAAAACAAGGAGTAACCATCATGTTAAATCTTGCACTGGTTCAGATTAGAGAAGCATTGGCTCAAGTGCCCTACATCGCCCGGATCAATCATCAGGACGATTATGAGCGAGCTCTTGAGCTGATGGACGAGTGAATCGCCCCCAGTTCCCTAGACACCTCGCAGCCTTAAAATGAGGCAACTATTGGAGGTGTTATGACCCGTCAGCGTTATCCAGAAACATTCAAAATCGAAGCCGTTAAACAAGTCACCGAACGCGGACGGCCGGTGGCTGACGTTGCACGAGCCCTTGGGGTATCCAGCCACAGTCTGTATGCCTGGCTCAAGCAGTACGGTAAGCCCGCTGACCAGCAGCACGAAGAGTCAGCCTTGCAAGCCGAGATCCGCCGTCTGAAAGCCGAACTGCGCCAGGTCACCGAGGAGCGCAACATTTTAAAGGAGGCCGCCGCGTACTTTGCCAGCGAGTCAAGGAAAGGTACGCGTTCATAACCTCCCGACTCGACCGGTACAGTGTCGTTACCCTGTGCCAGACCCTGGGGGTTCACCGAAGTGGCTTCTACGCGTGGCTGAAACAGCCCGTATCGCCACTACAGCAGGAGGACGAACGACTGACCGGATTGGTCAAGCAATCCTGGCTGGAAAGTGGTGCTGTCTACGGTTATCGCAAGGTCCATCGCGATCTTCGTGACTTGGGGGAAGCCTGCGGTAAGCACCGTGTGGCCAAATTAATGAGGCGGGAGGGGCTGCGTTCGCAAACGGGCTATCAACGCCGTAAGAGGCATTATGGAGGCAAGAGCCCACAGGCTGCCCCAAACACGCTGGCACGTCAGTTTAAGGTGCCTGCCCCCAACATCGCCTGGGTGACTGACATTACCTACATCCGCA
>NZ_FKKY02000198.1:0-255 GCF_900079845.1 Aeromonas sp. EERV15
CGCCATTCAGGCTGACCTTGAATTGCTCGCCGTTGTCCGCCAGCGCGTCGTTCACCGCCTTGGCACTGAACACCTCGCCTACCGCGACCGTGGTCTTGCTGGCGCTGTAGTCAGCACTGCTGGTCGTACCCAGGTTGCCAAAGCTCACGCTCACGTTGCCGCCCGGCTGGGTCGCCAGCACGGTACCGTTGGCATCCACCGCGCGCACCACGTAGTACGCGCTGGTTTCGCCTTCTTCCGACACAGTGGAGCTGT
>NZ_FKKY02000050.1:0-1116 GCF_900079845.1 Aeromonas sp. EERV15
GAAAGACTGGAATGGGCAGCTGATTATTTGGCAAAGAACGCCTGCCGAACCAAGCAGAGAAAATCGATACAGAACAGGACCTTGGAAGGCGTTTTAAAGGGGCTCAACGCTTAAGGTCCTGTACATGTAGCACTATTAGGATCAGTTATTTAGCGGTGCGCGCATTTTAGTTACGTTGCTGCATGCGCTTTCGGCTCGAGATAAAACGATCGGGTTGGCTACGCTCTGTATCGGTGGAGGGGAAGGTATTGCAATGATTGTGGAAAGGATGAACTGATAAAAAACACGCGTATTGCAGGCCAGAGCAAGTCGTAAGAAAAGATCTGGCCTGCATGGGGCGTTAGATGCGGATCGTGGTCATAATGAGCGATACCTCATTTTAATGTCGATGACGGTGCCGGGGACATTGTGAAGCTTTTGGTCAGGTGTTTAGGGCGGTCGATCAGGTTTTCCAGCCATCCACGGTAAAGCCGGGAGAGATTGACATAGTCAGGATGGCTCACCGTTATGGTCACCTGATGCCCCGGCTGCCAACGGCCAAACAGGCGTGCTTTAGCCTGTTGGATGGTGGTGGATGGGCTCGCATTGCAAAGTATCAACGGCAGTGCTGGCTGTATTAGGTGGTGATTCAGTGCTTCGTGAATCTTTGAGTTTGTTCAACTACCAAGACCAGACTTATAACTAGGGTTTTGCAAGTAATATATAGCCAGTCATAAATATTGATGCAGCACAAGGGCACAATATTGTGTCTGACAGTTAGTATCTCTTTTGGAGCATTTTTTTGCGCACCTTACGATATTAATTACTTAATTTGCAATTTTTTACAGTTGATCACGTTGATTTGAGCAACTTGTTGCGCACAGTGTGATTGCAGGTTTAAGTGTATATTGCTAATGCATTGATAATTAACGAATAAAAATAATGGCATGGTTGCTGCTATGAGATTGGGTGAGTGCTATCTCATTTAACCAGCATACCTAGGGACATACTGAATCGCCCCTAGTTTTCTAGACACTCTGTTGTTGAACATTGAACTGCTTTTCAAACTCTACCGGTGACAGCCCATCATTGGAACCATGGCGCCTGATTGGGTTGTAAAACATTTCGATATAATCA
>NZ_FKKY02000088.1:0-495 GCF_900079845.1 Aeromonas sp. EERV15
CCGTTCGGTCAACGTCACGCTCCGGCAGGCGCTCGACCTCTACGCGAACGTGCGGCCGATCCGCAGCCTGCCCGGCGTCGACCCGCGGTTCGACGTGGACATGGTCATCGTGCGCGAGAACACCGAGGGGCTCTACGCCGGGCTCGAGCTCATGATCCTGCCCGGCGTGGCGCAGAGCATCAAGCTCACGACCGAGCGCAGCTCGACGCGCATCGCCGAGTTCGCGTTCCGGTACGCGGAGCAGCACGGCCGGAGCAAGGTGACGTTCGTCCACAAGGCGAACATCATGAAGCTCTCCGACGGGCTCGCCCTCGAGTGCGCGCGCCGCGTCGCCGTGCGGCACACCGAGGTGCAGCTCGCCGAGATGATCGTCGACGCGGCGGCCATGACGATGGTGCGCGACCCGAACAGGCTCGGCGTGCTCGTGACGGAGAACCTGTACGGCGATATCCTCTCGGACCTCGGCGCGGGCCTGGTGGGCGGGCTCGGCATCGT
>NZ_FKKY02000136.1:0-454 GCF_900079845.1 Aeromonas sp. EERV15
TCTGGATCTTCGGGATCAGCCCCTCGTAGGTCAGGTTGATGCCGTCGATCTTGATCTTGGTCGGCTCCTTGTGGAGCAGGTCGTGGAGCTCCTTCTTCGTGAACTTGCGGATCGGCTTGTCCGCGTCGAAGAAGCCGCAGCCGTTGAAGATGCGGCCGTACCAGCCATCCATGCTGTAGCCAGGGACCGTGATCGCCCCCTCGTTGATCGACTTCTTCTCGTCGTAGAGCTGCGTGAGGTCGATGTCGCTGACCGACCCCATGCCCTCGCATCGCGGGCACATGCCGCCGGTGCGGGAGAAGACGACCTTCTCGGCCTTCTTCCCTCCCTTCTCGACCGTGATCGATCCTTCCGCGCGGACCGAGGGGACGTTGAAGGCGAAGGCCGCGGGCCCGCCGATCTGCGGCTTGCCGAGGCGGCTCCACAGCACGCGGAGCATCGCGTTCGCGTCGGT
>NZ_FKKY02000159.1:0-440 GCF_900079845.1 Aeromonas sp. EERV15
TCTGCCGTCGACCACACCTTTCCACTCGGGTTCGATGGCGTGCAGACCACGATGCCCCGCGTTCGGGAGGTGATGGCCTGCTCGAGATCGGAGCGCTCGAAGGTCCAGTTCGGTGGTCGGGTCGGGACAAGGACAGGGGTCAGCCCAAACGCGATGACGGTATTGAGGTGGTAGCCATAATAGGGCTCGAAGAGGATGATTTCGTCTCCTGGGTCGAAGAGCGCGAGGAGCGTGGCGGCGAATGCTCCCGTTGCTCCGGACGTGACCACGACCTCGCTGGTGGGGTCGTAACTCAGGCCGTAGCACCGCTGTATTTTTGCGGCGATCTCGGCCCGCAGGGGGGCGATGCCCTCAGGGGCGGTGTAGATCACCTTGTTGTCCTGGATGGCGGCACGCGCCGCATCCGCAACGGGGGGGGCCGCGTGCTCTACCAGACCGAG
>NZ_FKKY02000035.1:0-5513 GCF_900079845.1 Aeromonas sp. EERV15
AGCAATACCGCCAGCAATAGCACCAAACATAAATCACCTCACTTAAGTGGCTGGAGACAAATAATCTCTTTAATAACCTGATTCAGCGAAACCAATCCGCGGCATTTAGTAGCGGTAAAGTTAGACCAAACCATGAAACCAACATAAACATTATTGCCCGGCGTACGGGGAAGGACGTCAATAGTCACACAGTCCTTGACGGTATAATAACCACCATCATGGCGACCATCCAAAGGATAAACATCATAGGCAGTCGGGAGGGTAGTCGGAACCGAAGAAGACTCAAAGCGAACCAAACAGGCAAAAAATTTAGGGTCGGCATCAAAAGCAATATCAGCACCAACAGAAACAACCTGATTAGCGGCGTTGACAGATGTATCCATCTGAATGCAATGAAGAAAACCACCATTACCAGCATTAACCGTCAAACTATCAAAATATAACGTTGACGATGTAGCTTTAGGTGTCTGTAAAACAGGTGCCGAAGAAGCTGGAGTAACAGAAGTGAGAACCAGCTTATCAGAAAAAAAGTTTGAATTATGGCGAGAAATAAAAGTCTGAAACATGATTAAACTCCTAAGCAGAAAACCTACCGCGCTTCGCTTGGTCAACCCCTCAGCGGCAAAAATTAAAATTTTTACCGCTTCGGCGTTATAACCTCACACTCAATCTTTTATCACGAAGTCATGATTGAATCGCGAGTGGTCGGCAGATTGCGATAAACGGTCACATTAAATTTAACCTGACTATTCCACTGCAACAACTGAACGGACTGGAAACACTGGTCATAATCATGGTGGCGAATAAGTACGCGTTCTTGCAAATCACCAGAAGGCGGTTCCTGAATGAATGGGAAGCCTTCAAGAAGGTGATAAGCAGGAGAAACATACGAAGGCGCATAACGATACCACTGACCCTCAGCAATCTTAAACTTCTTAGACGAATCACCAGAACGGAAAACATCCTTCATAGAAATTTCACGCGGCGGCAAGTTGCCATACAAAACAGGGTCGCCAGCAATATCGGTATAAGTCAAAGCACCTTTAGCGTTAAGGTACTGAATCTCTTTAGTCGCAGTAGGCGGAAAACGAACAAGCGCAAGAGTAAACATAGTGCCATGCTCAGGAACAAAGAAACGCGGCACAGAATGTTTATAGGTCTGTTGAACACGACCAGAAAACTGGCCTAACGACGTTTGGTCAGTTCCATCAACATCATAGCCAGATGCCCAGAGATTAGAGCGCATGACAAGTAAAGGACGGTTGTCAGCGTCATAAGAGGTTTTACCTCCAAATGAAGAAATAACATCATGGTAACGCTGCATGAAGTAATCACGTTCTTGGTCAGTATGCAAATTAGCATAAGCAGCTTGCAGACCCATAATGTCAATAGATGTGGTAGAAGTCGTCATTTGGCGAGAAAGCTCAGTCTCAGGAGGAAGCGGAGCAGTCCAAATGTTTTTGAGATGGCAGCAACGGAAACCATAACGAGCATCATCTTGATTAAGCTCATTAGGGTTAGCCTCGGTACGGTCAGGCATCCACGGCGCTTTAAAATAGTTGTTATAGATATTCAAATAACCCTGAAACAAATGCTTAGGGATTTTATTGGTATCAGGGTTAATCGTGCCAAGAAAAGCGGCATGGTCAATATAACCAGTAGTGTTAACAGTCGGGAGAGGAGTGGCATTAACACCATCCTTCATGAACTTAATCCACTGTTCACCATAAACGTGACGATGAGGGACATAAAAAGTAAAAATGTCTACAGTAGAGTCAATAGCAAGGCCACGACGCAATGGAGAAAGACGGAGAGCGCCAACGGCGTCCATCTCGAAGGAGTCGCCAGCGATAACCGGAGTAGTTGAAATGGTAATAAGACGACCAATCTGACCAGCAAGGAAGCCAAGATGGGAAAGGTCATGCGGCATACGCTCGGCGCCAGTTTGAATATTAGACATAATTTATCCTCAAGTAAGGGGCCGAAGCCCCTGCAATTAAAATTGTTGACCACCTACATACCAAAGACGAGCGCCTTTACGCTTGCCTTTAGTACCTCGCAACGGCTGCGGACGACCAGGGCGAGCGCCAGAACGTTTTTTACCTTTAGACATTACATCACTCCTTCTGCACGTAATTTTTGACGCACGTTTTCTTCTGCGTCAGTAAGAACGTCAGTGTTTCCTGCGCGTACACGCAAGGTAAACGCGAACAATTCAGCGGCTTTAACCGGACGCTCGACGCCATTAATAATGTTTTCCGTAAATTCAGCGCCTTCCATGATGAGACAGGCCGTTTGAATGTTGACGGGATGAACATAATAAGCAATGACGGCAGCAATAAACTCAACAGGAGCAGGAAAGCGAGGGTATCCTACAAAGTCCAGCGTACCATAAACGCAAGCCTCAACGCAGCGACGAGCACGAGAGCGGTCAGTAGCAATCCAAACTTTGTTACTCGTCAGAAAATCGAAATCATCTTCGGTTAAATCCAAAACGGCAGAAGCCTGAATGAGCTTAATAGAGGCCAAAGCGGTCTGGAAACGTACGGATTGTTCAGTAACTTGACTCATGATTTCTTACCTATTAGTGGTTGAACAGCATCGGACTCAGATAGTAATCCACGCTCTTTTAAAATGTCAACAAGAGAATCTCTACCATGAACAAAATGTGACTCATATCTAAACCAGTCCTTGACGAACGTGCCAAGCATATTAAGCCACTTCTCCTCATCCAACGCGTCAGTTTTTGACAGAATCGTTAGTTGATGGCGAAAGGTCGCAAAGTAAGAGCTTCTCGAGCTGCGCAAGGATAGGTCGAATTTTCTCATTTTCCGCCAGCAGTCCACTTCGATTTAATTCGTAAACAAGCAGTAGTAATTCCTGCTTTATCAAGATAATTTTTCGACTCATCAGAAATATCCGAAAGTGTTAACTTCTGCGTCATGGAAGCGATAAAACTCTGCAGGTTGGATACGCCAATCATTTTTATCGAAGCGCGCATAAATTTGAGCAGATTTGTCGTCACAGGTTGCGCCGCCAAAACGTCGGCTACAGTAACTTTTCCCAGCCTCAATCTCATCTCTCTTTTTGCGTTCTGCTTCAATATCTGGTTGAACGGCGTCGCGTCGTAACCCAGCTTGGTAAGTTGGATTAAGCACTCCGTGGACAGATTTGTCATTGTGAGCATTTTCATCCCGAAGTTGCGGCTCATTCTGATTCTGAACAGCTTCTTGGGAAGTAGCGACAGCTTGGTTTTTAGTGAGTTGTTCCATTCTTTAGCTCCTAGACCTTTAGCAGCAAGGTCCATATCTGACTTTTTGTTAACGTATTTAGCCACATAGAAACCAACAGCCATATAACTGGTAGCTTTAAGCGGCTCACCTTTAGCATCAACAGGCCACAACCAACCAGAACGTGAAAAAGCGTCCTGCGTGTAGCGAACTGCGATGGGCATACTGTAACCATAAGGCCACGTATTTTGCAAGCTATTTAACTGGCGGCGATTGCGTACCCGACGACCAAAATTAGGGTCAACGCTACCTGTAGGAAGTGTCCGCATAAAGTGCACCGCATGGAAATGAAGACGGCCATTAGCTGTACCATACTCAGGCACACAAAAATACTGATAGCAGTCGGCGTGTGAATCATTAGCCTTGCGACCCTCGGCAGCAAGAACCATACGACCAATATCACGAAAATAGTCACGCAAAGCATTGGGATTATCATAAAACGCCTCTAATCGGTCGTCAGCCAACGTGAGAGTGTCAAAAACGATAAACCAACCATCAGCATGAGCCTGTCGCATTGCATTCATCAAACGCTGAATAGCAAAGCCTCTACGCGATTTCATAGTGGAGGCCTCCAGCAATCTTGAACACTCATCCTTAATACCTTTCTTTTTGGGGTAATTATACTCATCGCGAATATCCTTAAGAGGGCGTTCAGCAGCCAGCTTGCGGCAAAACTGCGTAACCGTCTTCTCGTTCTCTAAAAACCATTTTTCGTCCCCTTCGGGGCGGTGGTCTATAGTGTTATTAATATCAAGTTGGGGGAGCACATTGTAGCATTGTGCCAATTCATCCATTAACTTCTCAGTAACAGATACAAACTCATCACGAACGTCAGAAGCAGCCTTATGGCCGTCAACATACATATCACCATTATCGAACTCAACGCCCTGCATACGAAAAGACAGAATCTCTTCCAAGAGCTTGATGCGGTTATCCATCTGCTTATGGAAGCCAAGCATTGGGGATTGAGAAAGAGTAGAAATGCCACAAGCCTCAATAGCAGGTTTAAGAGCCTCGATACGCTCAAAGTCAAAATAATCAGCGTGACATTCAGAAGGGTAATAAGAACGAACCATAAAAAAGCCTCCAAGATTTGGAGGCATGAAAACATACAATTGGGAGGGTGTCAATCCTGACGGTTATTTCCTAGACAAATTAGAGCCAATACCATCAGCTTTACCGTCTTTCCAGAAATTGTTCCAAGTATCGGCAACAGCTTTATCAATACCATGAAAAATATCAACCACACCAGAAGCAGCATCAGTGACGACATTAGAAATATCCTTTGCAGTAGCGCCAATATGAGAAGAGCCATACCGCTGATTCTGCGTTTGCTGATGAACTAAGTCAACCTCAGCACTAACCTTGCGAGTCATTTCTTTGATTTGGTCATTGGTAAAATACTGACCAGCCGTTTGAGCTTGAGTAAGCATTTGGCGCATAATCTCGGAAACCTGCTGTTGCTTGGAAAGATTGGTGTTTTCCATAATAGACGCAACGCGAGCAGTAGACTCCTTCTGTTGATAAGCAAGCATCTCATTTTGTGCATATACCTGGTCTTTCGTATTCTGGCGTGAAGTCGCCGACTGAATGCCAGCAATCTCTTTTTGAGTCTCATTTTGCATCTCGGCAATCTCTTTCTGATTGTCCAGTTGCATTTTAGTAAGCTCTTTTTGATTCTCAAATCCGGCGTCAACCATACCAGCAGAGGAAGCATCAGCACCAGCACGCTCCCAAGCATTAAGCTCAGGAAATGCAGCAGCAAGATAATCACGAGTATCCTTTCCTTTATCAGCGGCAGACTTGCCACCAAGTCCAACCAAATCAAGCAACTTATCAGAAACGGCAGAAGTGCCAGCCTGCAACGTACCTTCAAGAAGTCCTTTACCAGCTTTAGCCATAGCACCAGAAACAAAACTAGGGACGGCCTCATCAGGGTTAGGAACATTAGAGCCTTGAATGGCAGATTTAATACCAGCATCACCCATGCCTACAGTATTGTTATCGGTAGCAAGCACATCACCTTGAATGCCACCGGAGGCGGCTTTTTGACCGCCTCCAAACAATTTAGACATGGCGCCACCAGCAAGAGCAGAAGCAATACCGCCAGCAATAGCACCAAACATAAATCACCTCACTTAAGTGGCTGGAGACAAATAATCTCTTTAATAACCTGATTCAGCGAAACCAATCCGCGGCATTTAGTAGCGGTAAAGTTAGACC
>NZ_FKKY02000122.1:0-462 GCF_900079845.1 Aeromonas sp. EERV15
CGAGGTCGAGCCCGACGTCGATCCCGCGGCCCCGCCCATCTTCTTCGGCCGGATCTCGGCCCTCACGCCCGCCAACGCCGCGACCGACCCGCCCGCCCAGCAGTTCACGCTGACCCCGGCGCGGATCCCGCTCGTGAGCGGCAGCAACTGGATCACCTTCCTCTTCTCGACCCACGACCCCACGGCCGAGGCAAGCCTGAAGCTCGATCTCGCGTGCGACGTCGGCTTCGTGCAGCACGCCGAGCAGCCCACCGAGGCCCGCTACGGCGTGATCCCCGCGTCCTGGATCTCGATGGTCGTCTCCGACGACACCGACTATCATCTGCCGATGGGGCTAGTGGACATCCCCATCCCGATCCGCGCCTATCCCTCCTCGCCGAAGCTCTCCTCGCCGGTCGCGGCCCGGTCGTCCCCCCAGACCCTCGCCGACGCGCTCCGGTGGGACCTGGCCGTCATCGCCTC
>NZ_FKKY02000184.1:0-431 GCF_900079845.1 Aeromonas sp. EERV15
CGCCCACCACGCCGGGCCAGCCGGCGCCGACTGCTCCGCAGAAGTAGGACCGCGCGGTCACGGGCTTTCTCGTACGGTCAGCGCGCGGGGAGAGCGGACGTAGGGGGCCGAGCCGCCCGGCTCCCTCTCCCGGAGCCTACGGCGGCGCCATGTCGCGACCGATTCTGCATCGGTCCTCTCCACAACACCGCGCGGCGGGCTCCCTCTCCCGGAGCCTACCGCCTTCCAAGGGGGCGCCTTCCTGCACGGGAACACGGCAACTCGACGGCAGCAGCACGGCACGCGGAGAGCCTCGAGGAGGTCTCCGTGATCCCCGAAGGGGCGATGAGACGTCGCTGTACGCTGTAAACCGAGGTGCGCCGACCGGCTCGCCGTCGAGCGCCATCGCCCCACAGCGGGCGACTGCGCCTACTTCTTCGGTGCGGGCTTCA
>NZ_FKKY02000036.1:0-5250 GCF_900079845.1 Aeromonas sp. EERV15
AATTACCGTTACAGTGACAGGAAATTACCACCATGAAGGACACCACGGATCAGGGGACTGGGGATATGTTTGGCATCAAGCGAGGGCCGGGTAGACCAAAGACCGGGACGGCCAAATCCGGGGCAGAACGACAGGCCGCCTACCGAGCCAAACAGCAGGAGAATAACGTAACGGTGACGATAAATAGGACGCTGATAGATGAACTGTCGGCCCATTTGCAGGCAATTCGGGATGGGGGGTCGGCGGTGGTGTTGACCGCGGAACAAGCCGGGGAGATCTTGCAGGCTCTGCGAACTGCCGAGGTCAAGCAGCTCCGGGGATAACAGCTACTGCCCACAGGCCGAACACATGGCCTGATGGACAGCCCTGCGGGATCGCCGTTACCCCCCTCGCAACGACCCCTCTCTCTTGAATGGCTTTAGGGCTCAAGAGACGCCCAGAGGGCGCTGTTATCTGATATGGCTTATTGGATCACTCTGGATCGCGTTTTAGATAGCGGCTCACCGTGGCAAAGCCTATTCCAAGATCCTCGCCTATATCTCGATTGCTGTAGCCCTGTGCCTTGAGCCGTAGTACCTCCGGCAACAGCTCGGCCTTGCTCATGCCGCCCTTGGTTGGGCGCTTGGATACCCTGCCCCCCTTGGCCCCTCTGGCGGCCTGTACGGCGCTGAACTCGGCTGGATTGAAACGCTGCCACACCCAACGGGCGATGCTCTTGGCCGTGGCCTTCGTCTCGGACACGGGCAACGGGCCACCCTGCTCCAGCCCAAACGCATTGGAGCTGTCACAGGAGGCCAGGACGGCTTCGGCCCATGCGTCGTACCCATTGGGCCGCCAATACGCCCTGACGGCGCTGTAGGCCCATTCCCGCACGTTATCGAACATCACCACGTTACGGCCTAGCCCGCTCGCCTCTTTGCGGCTGCGGCGGCTGTAGGCCGCCAGATCCGCATCCGGGCAGAACTCCGCGAGGTAGTCGAGGCTGTAGGGCTCGATCTGGTGCCAGACGGTGAGCCAGTCATCGTGAGTCGGGTTCTTGGTGATCAGCCCCGCATACCCCATGTCAGCCCCCAGCCGACGCGCTAGAACGTGCTCGATGGCGGCAAGGTAGCGCAGCGGCTTTTGCCGTGCTGCGCTGGTACGGGCTACAGGGGCCGCCAGCATGTACCCGATGTGAGCGTGTCCGTTGGTGCGGTTAACGGCGATCCAGTGGGGGGCGGGCAAGCCCGCATCCCGCCAAGCGTCGTAGCCATCCAGCCTGTCTACGTCGAAAACGATGCTGGAGACGTGCGGCGGCGGGTTGTGCTGGATGTGGCGATGCCGAAGGGCAGTTTTTTGAGGACGGATATACAGGCCATCTGCGGGATGATCGGTGCAGTAGGGGCGGAGGGGCAGTTGCTCGATAAACGAGGATTTTACCATCGATCACCGCGCAAATTGGCGGTACAGAAGGGTTGTCTGGACTGATCCATGTGTTAAGATCTCTCTGTGATTAAGTCACGGCCCCGGACTCTGCTATCTTCCGCCAAGTTGATAGAGCAGGTTCGGGGTTTTGCTTTTTTGGACAATACGTTACACGCCATCCAGCAGGAAATCTATTGCGTCCTTGATGACTTGGCGAGACTCCTGAACGTCAGTCACAATCCCTCCAAACTGCGCCAGCCGTACCGCCGCCATTTCGTGGGTCAGCACCAGATACTTGTCACCTTCTACAGTGATCACAGGGTTAAGCCGCTGTGCAGGCCGTCCAGTGAAGTCCGCCAGCAGGACTAAGGGGATCACCATCCGGGTGTGCAGTTCGCCGATGATGTCGCTCTGCACATTCAGCAAATAGGGATAGATGCGGGCATTGCCCTTGTTGCGGTAGATCGTGAACTGCATCAAAACGCCCTGTGATCGTCAGAAAACAGGCCGCGTTCTTCGACCATCCGGTTAAGTATTTGTATTGCGTCTCTGTTCTCACGCTTCCAGCGTTCTGCTTCTGAGCCGCTGATCTCATGCTGTAGCGCGGCGGCAAGAGTGGCTGACAGATTGATCCCCGCCGCTCTGGCTCGTTCCAGTAAGCTGGGCTCCAGCGTTACGCTGACCGTTCTCTTGCTGCGCATTGCTGCTGCGACCATGATGACCTCCAATAAAGTGACACGTGCGCTAGCACGTGCTTAATGGTATCACGCTCCTGCAACGAGGGCGACTAGGTTCACATAATGGGGTGGTAATATCATCTAAACACCCGCCACACATTAACATTTAAATTCCCACGTGTTATATTGAATTAATATATTTCACAGTTTTATTTATGAGAAAATGATGGGTGCGGCTTTATCAAACTGGAATTTTTCGATAGATATTTCCGTCTCGACGCTGGATGACAAATAAGGAGGCTTTTTTGAATGCATAATTCCTATATAGCCCTGACCATGAGCATAATTGCTATATCAGCATCTAGCCATGCTCAAGAGAGACCAGATTATTGCCGCGGTCTATTAAATAAAGAGTGTGCATTGGTTGAAGCTGCTAATGCTGAGCTAAAAGAACAGCCTGAATACTGCAAGCCAGGTTCCGAGCTGTCGAAAAGCCCAATCAGCTTATCTAAGGTGCAAATGCAGATCTGCGAAGTCACACAAGGCAGAGGCATGCCGCGCGAAGCCACACAGCACAGCAGTACACCGCACGACATGTCACAAGATTCAGACATGCAGTTTGCACGCCATATGAAAGAAATTGACGACGCGAATGCACGCAGAATTGAAGATATAACAGCTCTAGCTAGGGAGCATATGATCCCCTACCTCAACTTAATACAAAGCGTTCAGATTGGATATACTTGCGGCCTTTCTGATGCAAACATGGCTTCGTTTGCAATAAATAACATTCATAATTCCATGGGCAAGGAATTAATGGAGTCTGGTCTTGGTGTCGATAAAGCCATAGGTGAAATGAACGAT
Source organism: Aeromonas sp. EERV15 (assembly GCF_900079845.1). Taxonomy (NCBI): domain Bacteria; kingdom Pseudomonadati; phylum Pseudomonadota; class Gammaproteobacteria; order Aeromonadales; family Aeromonadaceae; genus Aeromonas; species Aeromonas sp. EERV15. The sequence goes on from NZ_FKKY02000036.1 coordinate 2,946, forward strand.
AAAGTAGAGCAAGCATTGGATGATGGGAAAAGAATGGCAGACAATGGTGCGTGTGAAAATCTGACACCTGCTGACAGAGAAAGGCTACGTCGCATTATTAATGGGGTTTATTATTGATTGCTTTGCCGTGATAACCGGCATCGCCACTAGATAATCACCCACTAGCACTAGATAGCACCAGCGGGTGCGCATGTTATCTGTTAGGGCCTTGTCCACCCCTTAGAACTTCCCATTTCTTTATACTTCGCGGACTTATCCCCCGCGAAATTCATTTTTTTCACGTAGCAGCGCGTCCTATCTGAACTCCGGCCCCGATGGCCCCCGCTTTTTCGACTGCTTTGGCGGCTGCGGCTTTAGCCCTTCAATTTCGATAGCTGCTCGGCCAAGTCTGACACCTGCTCGGCCAAGTTCTTCACCTGCTCGGCCAAGCTCTTGTTGGATTGCTTGGTATTGTCGAACATGCCTTGCAAGGCCGCGTAAGCCTTCTGCCATTCTTTCTGCTGCTGCTCTCGCTCGCTCTGCAACGCCTCTAAGGCGCTCAACAAGTGCTGTTCTAGCTCGGTCATCTTCTAGTACCCCTTCGGTATCCTGTATCCGTCCCCGTATTTCCCGGCTTCTTCGTCCGTCAGGATGCAGAGCTGCCGCTCGTCTCCGCAGGTGCTGAATTGTATCTTCCCGCCCTGCTGCTTCAGGGTGTTCAACGTGTCCGTCCGCTCGGCGATCATCGTTCCCTGATACCACAGGATCCCGCCCATGGCGGATAGGAGTAGCAGGAAGCCAACCAGCATCAGGCCCCACCCCCTGAGCAGCAACCAGCCTATCCGCCTCTGGTGGCCTTGGATGGCGTTTTTGATGCTGATCTCGTTTGATTCCAACTCCCTTAAGACAGCTTTCTCGTGCTTCTCGAACTCTGTTTTCAACGTCCCGTCGATATCGATCACTTGCTGCTTCGATTTCTGCTCGAAGCCCTTCGCCATGTCTAAAACCTTGCTCATAGATCACCCCCTTAAGTCGGATGTTCCGCCCCCCCTCTGGGTCGGCGATGCTCACGCTATTTTTCGTCACCCTGACGATATCGAACCCCCCTTCCGTCAGGGCCTTCAACACGTCCTCTCGGGTTTCCAGCAGACCCGCCCCAGCCATCCCAAGTAACCCGTCCGTGATGGCTGTAGCGGCCTCCAGCTTGGATCTAGGCAGGTCTTGGGGAGGGGTCAGGGCCTGCCTATTGCGCGGGTCGCAGGGGTCGTGCAACCCCAGTTCCCCGTTGATGGCTGTCCGCCATGCGTTGATGCGCTTGCCGTCGGCGGCGTGGTAGTAGGGTTGCAACCGCTTGCCACTGAGCAACTCAATGTTCGGGATGACGAAGTTCAGCTCCAGCCGCCCCTTGTCCCGATGCTCCACCCACAGCACGGCGTATTGATCGGCATCCAGTCCCGGCAGCAGGGTCTGTTCAAACTCGGTCATCAGTTTGTCCTTGGTCTCCCTGGACAAGTCTTCTTCCTGGAACGACAACACGCCGGATGTGTACCGCCTGGCATAGGGGCTACTGTCTATCAGCTCCCTGATCTGGGCTGGGTCGCCCCTGTCCAGCGTGGCCCCTTCCCGATCGCCGTTCTTCCCTAGCAGGTATTCGACAGGGCCAGAACCACATCCACCGCCCCTGCTATGGAACTTGATGATCACGGCGCACCCCCTCCAGTTCGCGGCCGATAGCGGTCAGTGCAGCCAAGAGCTGCACCCGCTCCAAAGGCGTCATTCCCGCCACGTTCACCTTCCGGGCTATTTGGTTCAGGTTGTTACCGATGCCGGCCAATTGCCGGAGCAGTGCCGGATCGATGGTTGGCAGAGTGGTGCGCCGCTGGGGCAGCTCTGCGCCCAAACAGTGCTCCCGCATCCACTCCGCCAACTGGGGTTTGGGGCAGGTCGCCCGCAGACGAACCAGCTCGGATTCGGTGACTCTGACCTTGATCGTTTTGAGCCGTTTCGGCTGCTCTGTCGGCATCGGTGGACTCCGTTTTTTCGGGGGTTTCGGGGGGGCTTGCCCCCCTGAACAAGGCCACAGGGGAGACCGCGAAGCGGGCCCTCTGTGTATCCTTGCTTATATAGCATTGTGCCATATTTGAGCAAAAAAATGGGGGGTCGGCAACTTGCTATTTATCGTCACCGTGACACATAATTAATTACCGTTACAGTGACAGGAAATTACCACCATGAAGGACACCACGGATCAGGGGACTGGGGATATGTTTGGCATCAAGCGAGGGCCGGGTAGACCAAAGACCGGGACGGCCAAATCCGGGGCAGA
>NZ_FKKY02000164.1:0-439 GCF_900079845.1 Aeromonas sp. EERV15
TTTTTTTTTCAAGCAGAAGACGGCATACGAGATTATGACGTAGCAGAAGAGGTTCAAAAAACCTACAGCGACCTTATCGAAAAGGCCGGCGGGAAAGACAAATTCTTCGAAGAAAGAGGCCTTGATAAATCCAGTGAGGATGAGGTGCTCAAGGATATCAAGCTGCAGACCAAAATCCGCAGGCTCGTTTCCGAGATTCAGGACTCAGCAGATGCCCCAACGTTCGAGGAAATCGAAGACTACTACCAGGGCAGCAAAGAGAAAGTCGTGATACCGGAGATGGTTCGTGCGAGCCATATCGTCAAGCATCTCGCCCCGGGCGAGGAAAACGACGAGGCGTACGAAGAGCTTCAGGGCGTGCTCGAAAGGATCAAAAACGGCGAGAAAGATTTCGCTGAATTCGCAGCCGAATATTCAGAATGCCCAGATCAGGGCGGAG